>DPVY01000242.1 GCA_003527965.1 Fidelibacterota bacterium | reverse complement strand
GGGGTAAGAGATCTAAGCTTCTTTTTATATCGAGTATCTTTAATTTTTGCCTAGCTCCCCCACAATAAATAGCTATTGAGCCGTCAAACACTCTTGTTTGACTATTCATATTTGAAATTAAGCACGTAAATCAAACACTCTTGTTTGATTGTATTTCAAGCAGGTGTTTGACTCTCCAAATATATCGAGGACCTAAATATGTCGAACAAAGATATTCTCGATTATAAAATCTTCTATCGGAGGAATCTGCCTCATTACCAGCCTGAATCGGGCATTTTCTTTGTTTCTTACCGCCTTAATTTTGATCTACCTTTAGAGATTACTGAAAAACTTATCCAGCAGAAGCAAGAATTTGCAAAACGGAAAAAAGTATTAAAAAATAAAAACGAAATATTGGAGAAGCTGGACTTCGAAAAACAACAATTTTATTTCGTCGACAATTATCTGGGATTATGTAAAAATGGCCCGAAATATTTATCTGATCCAAATATTGCCCAGGTCGTCAAGGACAGTTTGTTCTTTATGAATAAAGAGCAATATGAATTGTACTGTTTTTGTGTTATGCCGAATCATGTTCATATATTAATAAAGCCGCAGGAAAAGGAGAACGGAACGTTTTATTCTTTTGCGAAAATATTAAAAGGGCATAAAGGCAGCACTGCCCGGAAAGCGAATATAATTTTTGATAGGACAGGAAGTTTTTGGCATATAGAAAGTTATGATCACCTAGTGCGATCCCAACAGGAGTTTGAAGATACTGTTTGGTATATAGTGAATAATCCTGTAAAGGCGCATCTGGTTGATGATTATCGGAAGTGGAAACATACCTGGATTGCCGAATATATTAAGAAAGAAATGGGCTTGTAACGTAAATCAAACACTCTTGTTTGACTCTTCATATTTGAACTTAAACACGTAAATCAAACACTCTTGTTTGACTATTCTTGAAATTGATTGATAAATCAGGACGCACAATCAGAAGTGATTATTCACCTAAATCAAACACTCTTGTTTGACTATTGGAATGAATATATTGATAAATTTAAAGATACGAACAGGAGTGTTCGTGTTACGACCTTTGATTCTTTATGGCTTTCTACTAAATTCCAACCGGTATGCACGAACTACAGATAGCCACAAATATTATAAGCATTGTCGAAGAAGAAATCCGCAAAGCAGGCAAGACGGAAGATATTGAATTTGTCTATTTTATCGCCGGGAAGATGCGGGCAATCATCCCGGAATCGCTGCAATTTAGCTTTGACGTCATGAAGAGAGATAAACCGTATCTGGAAGATGCTGAATTGAAAATCTCTGAAATACCGATAAAAATCCGATGTAAAAACTGTAAAGCCGAACATACGCTTAATGAACCGGTATTCCGATGCGAAACCTGCTCGTCACCGGAAATTGAGATTATCAGCGGGGATGAATTGTATATAGATAGTATTGAATTTAGCGACACATAATTTTCAGGAGAGTGGATGAAAATACAAATTGTCAGAGATGTCTTAGAAGCCAATGACCAATTAGCCGGCGACATTCGGAATATCGCCAAAAAAGAGGGCTTTACCCTCGTGAATATCATGAGTTCACCCGGCTCGGGCAAGACAACTCTTCTTGAAAGACTCATTCCGGCATTGACCAATAAAGAGATTCGGACTGCTGTGATTGAAGGAGACATTACAACAACCGCCGATGCCGAACGAATCGCCCGGATGAATATTCCCGTAGCACAAATCAATACCGAATCATTTGGCGGCGATTGTCATCTTGGTGCGGAAGTGATTTTACCGGCATTGCATCAGTTTGATTTGAATAATCTTGATCTAATCTTTATTGAAAACGTCGGCAATCTTGTCTGTCCGGCGGAATTCGATACCGGCGCCAATGTAAATATTGTAGTTATCAGTACGACAGAGGGTGAAGATAAACCGTTGAAATATCCGCTGATGTTCCGGGTTTGCCAGATCGCGGTGATCAATAAAATTGATTTGCTTCCCCATCTTCGTTTTGATATTCAAATCCTTGAAGAGAATATCCGCAAAATCAATCCCATGATGAAGATCGTCTCATGTTCCGCTCAAACCGGTGAGGGTTTTGATCAACTCACTAAATTGGTAATCGCCAAAAGGTAATTTATCATGTTAAGGCTATTTTCCTGAAAAAAGTTAAGGTATTCAAAAATATTTTTGATAATTTTAGCAATGTTAAATTTAAAACATATTTAAGGAAAAATTTTTATGCCCCCCAAAATATTAGTCATTGATGATGATATTGACCTGGTAGAAGTTCTGAGAATTGTCCTGGAAAGTCATGGATATGAAGTTATCGACGCCCAGGACGGCGACCGGGGATACCTGCTGACCGAAAGAGAAAAGCCGGATCTGATTATTCTTGATGTAATGATGCGAACGGAAGATGAGGGTTTTTATATTGCTGAAAAAATCCGTTCTCAGCCAGACATTGCCAAGATTCCGATTATTATGCTCACCGCTGTCTGCCAGCAGACCGGGTATCAATACAAAATAAACGACGACATCCCGCCCGTAGATGAATTTATTGAGAAACCGGTTATGCCCGATACTTTAGTTAAATTGATTGAGAAATATCTGGGTAAAAACAATTAATATAAAAATGACCGATAAAATCAAAATAGGTGGAATATTAGAGACAACGGACCTGATTATGGTCTCGATTCTCTCTGCGCCAAATCAGCCGGGAGTTGCCGGCAAAGTGCTTACAAAGCTCGGCGAAAACCGGATTAACATTGAGTTTGTTACCGAGAGTGAGAACCTTGAAGGCACAGCCGATATTACGTTTTGTTTTAAGTCAGAGTATAAAGATAGAGTTAAAAAATTATTGGCAGGTATAAGAGGCATTGCGCGGGCGCGCGGCGATAAATGGTATGACAATA
>DPVY01000177.1:542-3277 GCA_003527965.1 Fidelibacterota bacterium | reverse complement strand
TGGGAACGAGCGTGGTGTAGGGAACGAGTGGCTTGCCCTGCCTTGCAGGCTGGGACTTGCGGAATTCCACTCAGCCCCGGCAGAGCGGAGAATAAATTAAAAATTGTGTATATTAGTGTGCAAAAGGCATTTCGAGAAAATTTATGGTTAACTTTCTATTAAGCTGTTAAATTCCGCCTATGAAAAAAGGAATATTATATATTGTTGCGACCCCGATTGGTAATCTTGAAGATATTACTTTTCGGGCAATTGAAGTGTTAAAGTCCGTTGACCTGATTGCCGCTGAGGATACCCGGCACGCATCAAGGCTTCTCGATCGTTATGGCATCAAAACAAGAAAAATCAGCTACTATGATGAGATTGAACAGAAACGCAGCGCAGAACTTATCAGGAAACTAAACGATGGAATGAATATAGCCCTGATTTCCGATGCAGGTACTCCCGGCGTCAGTGATCCGGGGTATCGTATGATTCAAAAGGCTATTGAGAATCAGATCGAGATTGTGCCGATTCCCGGCGCTTCGTCAATTCTGGCGGCGTTAGTTGCTTCGGGCTATGCAACCGATCGGTTTGTTTTTGAAGGTTTTTTACCCCGCAAAAAAGGCCGTAAAACCCGTCTGGAGGAGTTGGCTGGCGAATCGCGAACAATAATTATTTTTGAAAGTCCCCTGCGTTTGCTGAAAACCCTCAAGGATTTGCATATCTACTTTGGTGAGCGGCAGATTACGGTAGGGCGGGAAATCACGAAAATTTATGAAGAATTTGTCCGCGGCGCCTTGCCTGAAATTATTTCTCATTTTGAGCAAAACAAACCACGCGGCGAAATCGTGATCGTAATAGAGGGTTTAACCCGTAAAGTCAAAAAGGACAATCAATAACCAATTTATGATGATACTAGATCAGTAATGGCAGTCCCAACAAATAAATCTGTGGTAGCGCTTGTCAGATGTGAGTCCTATGAGCGGCGGGAAGTACAAACTGCGGTCAACCGGGGCATCAGTTTGATCGGTGGTCTCGATCCATTGTTTAAAAGGGGCGAAAATATCCTCCTCAAACCAAATGCGTTATCCGCCAAATCACCCGATCAATGCGTTACAACTCATCCTGAGGTATTTCGGGCGGTGGCGGATGTGATGCTTCGGTACGGGTTGAATCTTAGTTATGGCGATTCTCCGGCGCTGGGGAAACCGCAGACAGTTCTTGGGAAAACGGGGCTTTCCGATGTTGCCAGGGAATTCGAAATTCCCCTGGCGAATTTTGATAAAGGTAAGAAAGTGTCATTTCCTGAGGGCGTTCAAAACAGGCAATTTACGATCGCTAAGGGTGTCCTGGAATCCGATGGAATTATCAGCCTTCCCAAACTTAAAACCCATCATCTGACCCGAATGACCGGAGCAATTAAGAATCAGTTTGGTTGTATTCCGGGTTTTTTGAAGCCTGAATTTCATGTCAGATTACCCTCAGCCGAGGCCTTTTCGAAAATGCTGGTTGATTTAATTTGTTTACTGCGCCCGAGATTGTTCATAATGGATGCGGTGGAAGCCATGGAGGGCAACGGACCCGGAAGCGGAGATCCGGTAGCGCTGAAATTTCTGCTTTTTTCAACCGATCCGGTAGCTGTGGATAGCATTGCAGGTAAATTAATAAATATAAAACCGGAGCGAGTATTTACCACCCGCTACGGATCTGAATATGGTCTGGGGAATATGCAGGATGACATGATTGAAGTCGTCGGCGATAATCCCGAAGATTTTATCAAACATGATTTCAAAATTGAAAGAGGTCCTCAGCTGCAGGAAAAAACCGGCTGGATTTATCATTTTGCCAAAAGTCTGATTTCTAATAAACCGGTCATTGATTCCAAATTATGTAAACGTTGCGGGATTTGCCTGGAGCAGTGTCCGGTTCATCCCGGGGCTCTTATCTGGCAGGATAATAATAAAACCGCTCCACCGGCGTATGATTACCAACTGTGTATCCGCTGCTTTTGCTGTCAGGAAGTGTGCCCCTATAAAGCGATTCAGGTCAAAACTCCATTGCTCAAACGCATCATCCAGTTGTTTTATCGTTAAGATGAAGGATAACGAATGAATTGGTTCTATTTATCTGAAGGCATTTTATTTGGAATAAGCGGAATATTACTACTTTTCCAAACAGTATTAGTGAAGCGATTCTATCACTGGATTCAGGAACATGATCTCTTCATTATTCCCGGCTTAGCAGAAATTGTTCTGGGGTTAATGACTTTGTATTTTCGATATCAGACTACCTTAAGAACTTTTGTTTTGATTGTCGGGTTGATGTTATTTATTGACGGTATATTTTATTTTATGGCAGCCAGCCAGGTAAGCGCCGCCTACCAATGGCTCTTTACCTTAGAAGACAAAAAATTTAAAGGCTATAGCGTTTTCATATTTTTACTTGCGATTGGTCTAATTTTCGCCGCTGTTTTGAGCACTTGAAGCAGGAGTTCCATTGGAAGAACCTGCAACCGTCGGCTTAAGAGGTTTATGTAAAAGAAAAGCCCGATTTTTAAGGCAGGGCTTTTGTGTAAAACATCAAAGTAATGCTTAATTTTTAATGCTTATTCCTGTGATGTGATTTTAAATATTTTTCTCGATGTATAGCGTCCTGTTGAGAAAGATATGCTTCAAAATAGATAAGTTTTAAAGGTCTTCTGTGTTTAGTTGAATAAACTTCGGAAGGTTAATCTTACCGCTTTGGTGTCAACGCCG
>DPVY01000177.1:0-229 GCA_003527965.1 Fidelibacterota bacterium | reverse complement strand
GAGCGTAGACACCAGTTAAAAGCTGGTTCAGAATGACAGATAGGGGAACCAAAATGCCAAAACAATATGTCATTCTAAGGAGCTTGCGACGAAGAATCGGGTTGGAATTTGCACATTGGGATGATGAGATTCTTCAGTCACTTCGTTCCTTCAGAATGACAGATAAGGGGGTTATGCATTGTGGTGCGGAGATTCCCCGCAGTAGCGGGACTGCGCTAAGCTTTGTCGC
>DPVY01000105.1 GCA_003527965.1 Fidelibacterota bacterium | reverse complement strand
CGTGATCACTTCCACGGATTTGATATTATCCGCCGGAATATTTCTCAGGTCAATTCCCTCGACACCCGAATTTCCAGACATCATTAATTGAGATGTGAGATTTGCATCGTTAGACATCTGGTTGCCATCCACAATGATAGAGCTTCCAAAGGATTCTATGCCGGTTACCGTACCGCCACTTTTAGCGATAGTACGAATACCAACCTGGGAAGGTTTTGATAAACCCGGATTCCGTGATTTTTCCACACCGGGAACCAAGGATAAAATATCACCAAGGTTTGTGGCTTGCATGTGTTCAATCTCACCGGAATCGATTTTTCGGCTGGTAACAACTTCTTCGGGAATAAGGTCCTTTTGAACTGACTGAACTTCAATACCCCCCAGCATGAAGCAGTAATCGCTGTCGCCCTTCCGTTCCTGCTTAAGCAGTTTCACGGTTAAATCGTAGCGTTTGTCTTCTTGTACTTTTAAATCGAACAGTACATTTTTATAAAAACCGTCGCGGACTACTTCAAGGTTATATTTCCCCGGCTCGACATCTTCCAGAAGAAAAAAACCCGTTCTATCAGATACTGTGGTTATAGAGAATGATTCATCGTCAGGTTTTAATAAAATCACCAAAGCATCACTAAGATAGCGCTTTTCCATATGGCACTGAACCTTACCGGATATGGTCGCCGCAAAAATCTGACAGGACATGAGAATCAACACAAAAGCGCCGAATATTACTTTCTTCATGTATTTGCCCTTATTATATTTAGAACACCCATCATTAATATATTCAAAATCCAACAATTATCAATAGAAAACACACTATTTAAACATATCCAGAGAATTTTCATCCAGTTCCCCGGAAACGGAAATGATATAGTTATTCACATCCAGGTACTTGTTCGCCAGACGCCGGACATCTTCTTTCGTTACCGCCATGATCGCATCCCGTTGCCGGTCAAAGTGATCCAGCGGTTTTTTATCCCGGAGCTGATTGAAAATGATCCCGGCAATGTCATCCGCGGTACGTGTCTGGAGCGTCAACATTGAGATTTTCCGGGCCTTGGCTTTATTCAATTCTTCTTCCGTAACACCCTCTTTCTGGACCTTTTCAATCTCTGCAAAAATGCCTTGAATCATTTTTACAACATTTTCTTTGTCCAACTCGGTGCGAATGTTCCAATAACCGCCGTGCTCCCGAATCCAGAGTGTGCTTTTAATGCCGTAGCTCAGCCCCTGTTTATCGCGCAATTCCACTCCCATCCGTGAAGTCAATGAACTGCCGCAAAGAATATGCTCCAGTATTTTCAGCGTTTCGTAGTCTTCTATATCCGTGGTAATACCGCCATCGAGCGGATTAAATGCCATATCCAGGCGGCACTGTTTGTATTCAGGGTTATTAAATACATAGACATATTTTCCCTGAATTGGCTTAATTTTAGTAAAACCATCATTCTCATCACCTGAAGGATGTTCCCATCTGCCGTATGTGTCATTCAGTTTTTTCTGAATCCATTCCCTATCAAAGTCCCCGGCAATCACCATTTTCAGGCGATCGGGGCTATAATATTTGTTATAAAAACGAATCAAATCGTCACGGGTAGTATTTTCGAACGTTGCCACCGTCCCGGCATAGGGCAAGGCATACTGGTGACCTTCGAACACCTGCTCAAACATGGTGTAAAAGGCTTGCATAGTTTCTGTTTTCTTAAAATTTTTCGCATTGGAAATCAGGTGCGGACGAACTTTGTCCATTTCTTCTTCAGGAAATGTCGGCTCCGACAGAATCTCATAGGTTCCCTGCAGCATTTTATCCGCATCCTGATTCAGGGAATACCCGGTAAATACAATCTTATTCCAGGACTGACCAAAATCAAACTGGTAGGGCGTAAATGAACGTTCTTCCAGCAACTCTTCATACGTATGTTTGGTGGTTCCTCTCGGCAGCATTGAATTCGTAAAAATACGGATGCCGGGATTCTCAGCATCTTCAACCAGTCGGCCGGTTTCAATAAATCCCATGATATAAACCGTCGGGAAATCGTGGCTTTCGACTAAGTACACCGGAACACCGTTATCAAGTTTAAACGAATCAACCAGGCTGGCGATCGGACTCGGCGCCAGAACCTCGCTCAGGCGTGGCTTGTACAGATCTCGTACATCCTCTTTACGGCCAAACAATCGCGAGAGCAGTCCACTTTTAGAAGCAACATCGTCCTCAAAGTCAATTTCCGGCTCGGCAATATCATCACTTCCATGAGTTGCATCCTCATTTTCTTCATTATTACCTGCCTCAAGGCTGCTATCCGAGACTTTTGCGCTTGAATCGGGCAGAGAATAACAGAGTACCAGTTTGTCCTCATCAAAGTATTGATTGGCTGCCCGCATGATATCTTCTTTGGTGACTGCGGCAACCATATCATCCCACTGATTAATGTGTTGCCATCTGACATAATTATCATAAGTGGCTATACGGTTACCTACATCACTGATATACTGATCACCGGTGAGCTCCTTAAAAGCGATCTTGTTTTTTATTTTTTGCAAATCATAATCGGCAACGGGATAGTTTTTCAGACTGTCAATCTCTTCCCAGATGATGGTTTCCACCTCTTCCAGAGAGGCATCGGGTAAAAGGCTGGCATAAATGGAAAAGGGGCGCGGATCTTTACTGAAACCAAGCCCGCCGCCGGTGCTCTTACACATCTTTTCCTGCCGAACCAGGCGTTTATTCAGACGCGAGGTAGCACTGCGTGAACATAAAATGTTACCCAGAACATACAGCGCTGCGCCATCCTCCTGGAAGCGGGTCGGTGCCGCAAAATACATGGAAATACTCTCATTCAGAATATCGGGATGCTTGAATTCCAGATTTTTTTTACCCTCCTGCTCCACATTGAAAAAGCGCGGATTTTCCAGTTCCGGCCCATTTGGTATTTTGCCGAAATATTTCTTTACCGTTTTTAATATTTCATCGGTATCAAAATCACCGGTCAATACCAGCGTGGCATTATTGGGCGTATAGTACTTTTTATAATGTGCGTATGCCTGATCCCGGGTAATGTTCTCAATGTCCTCCATCCAGCCGATTACTGGATTGCGATAGGGATGACTTTTATATAAGAGCGTATTCACTTCTTCCCGCTTTTTGCCGGCAGCATCATTTTCAGTACGCTGTTTGCGTTCTTCCATAATGACCTTGATTTCCGGCTCAAATTCAGCCGGATCGAACTCACATTTATACATTCGCTGAGATTCAATATCAAAGGCTAACTCGATTTTATTCTTAGGTAACAGTTCATAATAAACCGTAATGTCATTGGATGTAAAGGCATTAAACACACCGCCATTTGCGGAAATTAGTTCAGCAATCGTCCCTTTTGGAAAGCGTTTGGTGCCCTTAAACATCATATGCTCGACTATATGAGAAATGCCGGTCTGACCAGGGAGTTCGTATTTCGACCCTACATTATATGTCAGACGCGAATAAATGATCGGCGTCGTATGCATTTCATAGGTTATCACCCGTAAACCATTGCCCAGGACATGTTCGTTCACTTTAGAATTATCAATTCCAAACAGCTGTAGTGAAAGCAGTCCCGCCAGCAACAACCAGGTCCGCGCAAATTTTCTAACGTTCATCCAATGTGACTCCTCAATTAACAAACTATTTTTCGAAATATTCATGGGACTAATCTCTTCAATCATTATGCCAACCCCTCGGGATTATTCGACCATGACGAGAATTGGGTATAAAATACAAAATCTGTTGCGCTGCCTCCCGACAATATTGTCGGGCAGAGCGACAATATTGTCGGATTTTTATACTCACCAGGGAAATGTGCGCGGATTTTACACCATTGTTATTACTGATTATTGGGAGAGTATTTTAGTATAAACAACAGCGTGGCACTGCTTTTGCCTTAGTTTCAATGCCATTTGAAGAACATTAATAAAAGCGCTGTTTTATCTATATAAGAGTTAAAACACAACAAAACGAAAATGAGAGTGAAAATGGAAAATGTAATTGAATGCGTTAATCTGACGCATAGCTATGGTAACAAATTAATCTACAAAGACCTGAATTTTTCGGTTCAGAAAGGGAAAATATTCGGGATTCTGGGTAAGAACGGCATGGGTAAGACCACGACCATTA
>DPVY01000156.1 GCA_003527965.1 Fidelibacterota bacterium | reverse complement strand
GTCGGAATGGTAATGTAATTCTGGCCGGGAAAATTGACCGTGTGCAAACACCGGGCGGTATATACGCATATCCCAATGAACCGTTACCGGTACTTTTAGAAACCGACAGTGAGTGGGGAGTTGTCGGGGAGTTACAGGATCTCGACGGCTTTTTACGACGCTATCCTATCTTTGAATTCTACCCGGGTAAATATAAATACACATTAGGGGCAAAAGTATTTTTTGCTGAGAATGGTTTTAGCAAATCCCCGGAATATATGTTCAACGATGACGGGTATTTTATATTTCCGAAGTACGATGGCGATGAATCTGTCAAATTACTTGGACACCGTGGAAGCAGAGGGTTTGAACAGACAATTTTGATCAATTACTATGGACCGACAGGCACCTTTCCGACCTATGCTATGTCGAGTGTTTTAGACGATGCGGATTTCGATTTGAAGGATGAAGAAGATACCGATTATATGGAACTCTTTAAGAAAAATTCTGTCTATCCCTACGAATTACGGTTAGCGTTACTGTCCGATTCCGTCTTACAAAAGGAAGCCTTTACGGCTCTGGCAATGGGAGATACCACAACGGTAGATAATATCCTGGATCAGATGAATCCCTTCCGAGATAAAATTGCTCTGATCGGTGTATCCATAAAAGAATTGCAAGATAACAAATATACACCTTACTACAATTACGGAGGTGTGCAGACGCTGATGCCGGGAGTGGAAACCCACGCCCATGCTATCCAGACCATGATTGACGGCAATTTTATTAAAACACTGTCTTTCTATCAGAATATCATTATCATTTTTGTAATTGGAATATTAACAGCCTTGATCGTTAGTATAGTCCAACCGGTTCTCGGCGGGTTAATATCTGTTTTACTTGCCGTCGGCTATGTAATAGCTGCCATCTGGATGTTCACCGAGAAGAGCATCTGGGTTTACATAATTCCGGTTCTCGTCGTTATTTTGGCGAGTTACATCGGTAATGTGGTTTATCAGTTTATTTCCGAACAGAAGGAAAAGAAGAAAATCCGTGGTATGTTTCAGACCTATATGAGCCCCAAAGTGTTGAAATACCTGGAAGATCACCCCGACGCCTTCAGTCTCTCCGGTGAAAAACGTGAAGCCACGATGTTTTTTTCCGATGTCGCCGGATTTACGACAATTGCCGAAAGTCTGTCAGCGGAAGAATTATCAATAGTCCTGAATAAATATTTATCACCTATGACAGATATTTTGATGTTCTATGACGGCTATGTCGATAAATATGAGGGCGATGCTATCATGTGTGATTTTGGCGTCCCGATGGAAGACCCGGAGCACGCCTGGAAAGCCTGCTATGCTGCTCTGGACCAACAGGCGGCTCTCGTTGATATTCGTAAAGAGATTAAAAAAGTCCATGGTGTTGATATTTATGCCCGAATGGGTGTGAATTCGGGAGTTGTTAGCGCCGGAAACATGGGCAGCGCTCAGCGATTCCAATATACGGTGATGGGCGATGCCGTGAACCAGGCCAGCCGCTTTGAGGGCGCCAATAAACAGTACGGTTCCTATATAATGATTGGTGAAGAAACCTTTAAGCAGGCTCAAGATAAAATTGAAGTCAGAATTTTGGATAAATTGGTTGTTAAGGGAAAATTAATTCCAATTACCGTTTACGAATTAATAGCTAAAAAGGGCGAGCTGACCGAAGAGCAGTCTCTCATAAGGAAGTATTTTACCAGCGGTATTGAATTATATTGGAAGCGTCAATGGGATGAAGCGATAGAACAATTTCAGCAGGCGATTGCGGTTGCCGGCGCTGATCCGCCTTCGCGAGTATTTATCAGACGTTGTGAGATTTATAAGGATAATCCGCCCGGTGATAACTGGCTGGGTGAATTTGTCATGACAAGCAAATAAAGTGGTCTCAACCGGGAACTATAATGGGTGGATTTTAGTATGAAAATCATCAACTCATTTTTAGTTAGGGTAATGTTGGCTTTTAATTGCAAAATATAAACTGTTGATTCAATGTCGGATTCGACTATATTACACAGGATATGTAGATAAATTTATCAGACGGGGCGCGAATAATGGGAGTAAAAAAAGGTAAAATATTATGGGTGGATGATGAAATTGATCTTCTGAGAGCCCACATCCTTTTTTTAAAGAGTAAAGGTTTTGAAGTCACGCCGGTTTCAAACGGGAACGACGCCGTAAAACTGGTAGGGGAGATCAATTATGATCTGGTGCTTTTAGATGAGATGATGGCGGGGAAGGACGGTCTCACCACACTGAGTGAGATCAAAGAGATTAAGCCGGGCTTGCCGGTCATCATGATTACCAAAAACGAAGCGGAAAGTTTGATGGAAAAGGCGATCGGGCAGAAAATAACCGATTACCTTACTAAACCGGTCAATCCGTCTCAGGTTCTGATGGCTTGCAAAAAAGTACTCGAACGGCAGCGCATATCTTCGGAGCATGTCTCGCAAAATTACATGGAAGAATTCCACGCCATATCACGCCGTCTATATGATGAATTAAAGAGTGAAGACTGGATTGAAATATATAAGAAACTGGCCCGGAGGGATATTGAATTTGACGATCACCTCGATCTGGGTTTAAAAGAAACTCTTGAAGACCAGGTGCGGGATTGTAATATTGAATACGCCAAGTTTTTGGAAACGCAATATCCTTTATGGATTCATGAAGATCCTCATTTCCGTCCGATGCTTTCTCCCGATGTTATCCGGAAGACAGTTATTCCACGTCTTAAAAATAATGAAAAAGTACTCTTCCTGGTTATTGATTGCATGCGGCTGGATCAATGGCTGACCTTTGAGCCGCTGTTATACGACTTTTATAATGTTTCCACGGATTATTATTTTTCGCTTTTACCCTCAGCGACGCCCTATTCCAGAAATTCGATCTTTAGCGGGATGTTTCCCGACGAAATTCAACAAAGGTATCCGGATATCTGGACGAAAGATGATGAAAACAAACAGTCTATGAACCGGTATGAATCCCGGATGCTTGAAGATCTCGTTCGGGAAGAATATCCCGATTTGAAGCAAAGCGTTAAATATGTCAAAGTATTGGATTCAAGCGCCGGCTGGTCGATGGATAAGAAGCTCTCGACTTACCTGGAAAGCCGTTTCATTGCCTTGGTTGTGAACTTTGTCGATATATTGGCTCACCGCCGTTCCGATTCGGAGATCCTGAAAGAGATTGTTCCCAACGAAGCGAGCTATCGTTCTGTCGTGCGAACCTGGTTCAAACACTCTTGGATTTATTTGGTATTGAAAAAATTTGCCGAATATGGCTTTACTATTGTTTTAACGAGCGATCACGGTAGTATTCGGGTCCAGAACGATGTAAAAGTCATTGGAGACAAAGAGACCTCCAGCAGTATTCGGTTTAAATATGGTAAAAATTTAAATATTCATCAGAAGTATGCAATGGTCATAAAAGATCCGAAAAAATTTCGTCTGCCAAATCTGGG
>DPVY01000330.1 GCA_003527965.1 Fidelibacterota bacterium | reverse complement strand
TGATCTTCTCCGATGGGCAGAGGATGATCGGCATAGGCATATTTCAGGTAGTTAGCAGGCACAAACTTATGTCGCTCGACTTTTTTCATGGCTCTGAGAACATTCCTATCTTTAATTCCACGAGCTTCAATTTGTTGCCTGACCATGGTATGCCGTTTTTCTGTAAATTGAATGTTATCTGATGGTTGAGCACAGTTCAATTGATTGAGCAAAAGAATAAATAAAAAATAATGTATATATTGTATCCGGTAATTTAACATAACGCCTTTAAGATCATTTATTTTAAGATAAAGATTATGGTATATTTCCGCAACAGTTAATTTAAATATATTGAGCCCTTCAGAAATTAAGAGTATATTTTAGTGAAGCAGGAGTTTAAATGATCATCTATTTACATGGTTTCGGTAGCAACGGGAATGCCTTTAAAGCACGGCTTTTAAGGCGGATTTATCCGGGAATAAATATTTTTTCACCGGATCTATCAATTGAGCCTGTAAAAACGATTACCTTTTTAGAAAAACACATATCCGGGCAATGCCAAAATAGCCCGTGCCTGGTTGTTGGCAGCAGCCTTGGTGGATTTTACGCCTTACATTTGCATGTCCGGTTTAATATTCCGGCGGTATTATTGAATCCGACGGTTCAACCGATTGCCGATCTGGAACGCCGTATTAAAAATGATTCCGGTTTCGATCCGCAAGGGATAATTGGGTGGAATGATGCTTATTTAGATGAATTTTCGGATTATTATCACGACCCGAATGAGATTCGTAGTGACAAGCTGACCGTTTACCTTAACCGCGATGATGAATTGCTGGATTATCACATTGCCGAGAACTATTTTCAACAAAGCGGCTGTAAGATTATTTTGAACGATAAAGGCGGGCATGTATTTTTAAATTTTACTGAAATTTTGCCGGAAATTATATCCGTTTATGACCGGATTTCCAATAAAGAGTGAAAATAATTAATGCAGCAAATCCAACGGAAGATAATTCACATTGACATGGATGCGTTTTTTGCATCGGTAGAGCAACGGGATAATCCGTATCTGCGCCGAAAACCTGTTGCGGTTGGTGTCGATAGCCCGCGGGGAGTGGTTGCCGCGGCAAGCTATGAAGCCCGAAAATATGGGGTGCATTCGGCGCTGGCTTCAAGAACTGCCAGACAAAGATGCCCGCAACTGATTTTTGTAAAACCGCGTTTTGACGTCTATAAATCGGTTTCAAAAGAGATTATGAAAATCTTTTTACAATATACCGACCTGGTTGAGCCGCTATCACTGGACGAAGCCTATCTGGACGTTACCGAAAACAAAAAAGGTATGCGTTCGGCAACAATCATAGCCAAAGAAATAAAGGCTGCAATTAAAAGAAAGACCGGACTGACGGCTTCTGCCGGAATCTCAATCAATAAATTTCTGGCTAAGGTCGCTTCGGATATGAATAAACCCGATGGGCTGACTGTGATTAGACCGGATCAAGTTAAGGATTTTCTGCTTGCATTGCCGATTGAGAAATTCTTTGGTGTTGGCAAAGTTACTGCCGCAAAGATGAAAGCATTGGGCGTTTCAACGGGAAAAGATCTGATCAAATTTGAGCAAATGGAGCTTGTCCGGTATTTTGGAAAAATGGGAACGTATTTTTATAAGGTTGTCAGAGGAGAAGATGACCGCCCTGTAAAATCTGAACGCATTCGTAAATCCTTTGGCGTTGAAAAAACCTTCGATGAAGACATTGTTCTAATGGAAACACTGCATGTTAAACTGGAGTCAATCTGCGAAGAATTGGGGAGACGCCTGTCAAAAACCGGCATTAGCGGAAAAACCGTTACCCTGAAAATTAAATATTTCGATTTTGAGGTAAAAACCCGCTCAAAAAGTCTTAAACGCTTTGTGAACGAAGGTTCGGAAGTCTTTGAAATATCAAAGGAACTGCTGCTTTCATCGAATCTCCCACGAAAAGCCATCCGCCTGCTGGGGGTTAGCTTATCGAATCTGAATACGGAGAAAACCAAACCGGTATCGAACCAGCTGACGTTGGAATTTTGATGAATAGTAAAAGTTTACCACGGAAAAACACAGAAAGATGAGAAGAATATTTGTAACTATAAAAACTGGCAGAGTCGAGTGCAAAAGACCGTGAACTATTACGATGAATAAAGTAATAAAAGATCGGCACGGAATGATTACGAAACTATCATACAGGGATTATATTTGGTGAAAAAAATATTGTTGTTGGATAATTATGATTCCTTTACCTACAATCTCTATCAGCTGATTGGGGCGCAATTCGAAGGGGAAATCATCGTAAAAAGAAATGATGCGATTGGTCTGGAATACATTGAGAATAATAATGTTAACGGATTAATAATTTCGCCGGGTCCTAAAAAACCAAAAGACATCCCATTCGTAAAAGAATTAATTAAATTATGTTTTAGAAAAATCCCTGTCCTTGGGATTTGTCTCGGAATGCAATGTATTAACGAGGTTTTTGGAGGAAGTACTGTCAGGGCGCTCTACCCAATGCACGGCAAGGCTGTGACTATTTCTCATTCCGGCACCGGTCTGTTTCTGGGTCTGCCTGAAAATATTACGGTAGCAAGATATCATTCTCTGGTCGTTAAGGTAAATTCAGATGATCTGATTATTTCCGCCAAAACTGCGGACAATGTTATTATGGGAATTCAGCACAAAAGATATCCATTGTGGGGCGTTCAGTTCCATCCGGAATCTTTTCTGACAGAATACGGTGATGAAATGATCGGGAATTTTTTAAATATTCTGTAGTTTATGGATTTAAGAATAAAAAATATAAAACTTAAAAAATTTGAATATCTTGATCCGGGTTCCTGCTTCGAAGAATATTCTGATTATTATTATAGCGTTTTATTAACGGGTAGAGGTCAAGAGGATATTGCCCGATATTCGGTTATCGGGCTTTTTCCGCATAGTATTGTTCGGTATAAAAACAATAATTTTAGCATTGAAACTGAACACGCCTCCCGATGTATTAAAAAACCCTTTTGGGAGACTTTAAATGAAATTCTAAATAATACTGATTTTGACAGGTATGATTATCCGGTAAAATTATGTGGCGGTATCGGATATCTATCCTATGAGGCGTTGCATGAAATTGAAAAAATAGATAAAAGCATAGCCGACAGTTACTCTTTGCCGGTTTTGGAATGGGTGTTTTACAACATTTATTTTTTATTTGATCACAGGCAAAAAGAGGCTTATAAAATTGAAATAAATTATTTTCATGACACTAAAATCGTCAAAAAAAATAGACAAACCGAAGGTTTTTCTGTAAAAAACATTTCAGCCGAATGCAGCAGAGCAGAATACGTTAAAAAAGTAATTAAAATCCGGGATTATATTCTAGAGGGCGATGTCTATGAAGTCAACCTCACACATCAAATTAGCGGTGATTTTAGCGGTAACGCATATTCTCTTTTTAAAAAACTGTATGCAATTAATGACGCTCCCTTTTCAGCATTTTTAAATTTCGGACAAGTAAAAATTGTCTCAAACTCACCGGAGTTATTTTTACGATGTTTTGATAGAAAAGTAGAGACCAGACCCATTAAAGGAACCATTGCACGAGGGAAAAACCAAAAAGAAGATAGAGAGAATATTGCAAAGTTGCTCAATTCAGAAAAAGAGCAGGCGGAGCTTTTTATGATTATTGATCTCCTGCGAAATGATCTGGGAAAAGTGTGCAAATTCGGAACCGTAAAAGTGGAAGAAGCTAAAAGGCTGGAAGCCTATAAAAATGTTTACCATCTTGTGGGAATAATCGGCGGAATATTAAAAAAAGAGGTCTCTTATTTTGATTTATTAAAAGCAACATTCCCGGGAGGTTCCATAACCGGCTGTCCTAAGATTAGATGCGTTGAAATAATTGATGAATTGGAAACGTTTAGTCGCAATTTATACACCGGAACGATTTTCATTATGAATAAATCTTATTTCTGCTCAAGTATTGTAATCAGAACTTCTATCATTAAGGACAATAAGATCTTTATCAATTCCGGCGGAGCCGTTACTATCGATTCTGACCCGGAAGGAGAGTATGAAGAGACTGTTCATAAAGTAAAAAATATTATGGAAAGCCTGGAGCAGCAATGATATATCGAATTAATAATTCCAACAAAGCAATAATGGGATAGAGATGATAAGTTATTTAAAAAATCAATTTGCCGATGAAATTAATATGAGGATATCTGTGCTTTCGCCGGTTTTCCAGTGGGGCGTCGGCTTCTTTACAACTTTGAAATATCAAAATGGCACATTTCAGCTCCTGGAAGAGCATCTAAAAAGATTGGAAATTTCAGCAAGGTATTATGGATTCGTATTCCCTAAGAAAGATTATATGTCCCTGCTTTCTGAACTTATTTTCAGGAATAATTTGGAAGCCGGCAGAATTAAAATTATACTTTTTGAAGAAAACCCGGGTAATCTGGAAGTGTATATACAAGCACGTGAGTTAAATATTAACAAAGCTCCGAAAAAAATACTAATTGCCCCTCATAGACGAGGAGAAAACCCGATATTTCGACATAAAACATTGAACTATTTTGAAAATATTCATAATCATAAGCAGGCAAAAAAATCAGGATACGATGATTTTCTATATCTTGATTATCATAATAATATCCTCGAATCATCTTTTTCCAATATTTTCTTTGTAAAAAAGAATATTATTGTTACCCCGTCTGCCGATTTGCCAATTCTTAACGGCATAATAAGACAACAGTTATTAAAAAATCCTTCCTGGTTGATAGAAGAAAGAAAAATTACTGTGGGTGAATTATCCGAATATAGCGGTTGCTTTATTACAAATTCGATTCATGGGATTGTTGAGGTAAAACAGATTAACTGGAATAACAACATTTACAATTTTTCATTAAGGCTTAACAGAGAATTAATAGCCGAATATTAGAATTCTCAAGTTTCGCACTTGTAATATATATCGGATAGCCAAATAGT
>DPVY01000074.1:24030-24303 GCA_003527965.1 Fidelibacterota bacterium | reverse complement strand
CACCCTGAGTTCATCGAAGGGTAACCGCCTTTCTTTTCCCAATAAACAACGGATAGCTCAGGTAATTTATACTACTATCCATTTATCAACATCTCCTTTTTGTCGCGTTTTCACTCCTTTGTTTTCATTCTCGATTACAGACCAAATATCCATTTCTTTTAAACACAATTGTAGGTTTCCAGTCATGGTGTTTAAAATGCGGGATATACAAATCCTGTTTTCATATTACTTTAACATTCTCTTTTTTTGGGTTGTCATCCTTCGATGAACTCA
>DPVY01000074.1:0-23719 GCA_003527965.1 Fidelibacterota bacterium | reverse complement strand
GATGACAGATAACAGTAAAACTCAGGATGACAAAAAACAGCGCTTCGATGGATCCGGTATAACATGTAAAGTTTCCAAACTGATATTAATAAGACATTAAAATTTTGATAGTTGTTAGCGAAGGATGTCTTACTCGTTACAAATCTATGGCTTAGTAACGAGTAAGAAAACAAAGCATGATGATTATTTGGCAATTTCGAGGCCAATCGGGCAGTGATCCGAGCCATACACATCCGCGAGTATAAACGAGTTGGCTACACTTTCCCGAAATCGTTCATTTACAAAGAAATAATCGATTCGCCACCCGATATTTTTCTCCCGGGCGCGTGTACGCAGCGACCACCATGTGTACTGGTTGGGCTCCGGATGAAACATTCTGAAAGTATCGACATAACCGTGACTGATAAATTTATCGATCCACTCCCTTTCAATCGGTAAAAAACCGGATATCATTTGATTCTGCCTCGGTCGGGAAAGATCAATCTCTTTATGAGCTGTATTAATATCACCACAAATAATTATATTTTTAGCTTCCCTGTCTAACCGATCAACATAATCCAGAAAGGCGTCATAAAAGTCCAACTTATATTGAAGCCGCTCCTCGTTTTTCTGCCCATTGGGAAAGTAAATATTCAATAAAACAAAATCATCATATTCAGCAACTATTATTCTGCCTTCCCGGTCGAATTTTTCAATGCCAAATCCCGTTTGAATTGATTTCGGTCTTATTTTTGTAAATAAGGCTACGCCGCTATATCCAATTTTACTTGCCGATGAAAATATAGATTGATAGCCGTTAAAATCCAATAAATCGTAGGGTATCTGCGCCATATTAGCTTTGGTCTCCTGAATACATAATATATCAGGGCTTTGACGGTTTAGCCAATCGAGGAGCCCTTTACTGTATGCTGATCGAATGCCGTTCACATTCCAGGAAATAATTTGCATTTTCATCCTATTCTTTGAGCATGTTACATAAAACAATCTATCCTAAAATCGAATGGACTGGCCAAAGGAAAAAGCAAAACCGGTGGCATGATTGAACATTCCGCCAATCTGAGAAAATCCAATATCAAGCACGTAGCTCCGGAAATTCAAACCTGTTCCGCAGCCCCACTGAAAAGACTCAATCCCGCCAAAAGCAAAGCCAAACCGGACAGGTAAAAAAGGCAAGATTTCATATTCAGCGCCTACCGATATTTTTGGTATACGTGTCGCTGCCAGGTCTTCACTAAAATATTGCTTCAGAGTGCTATATAATGAAAAATTTTCTAAAACATCATACTGAAATCCCATTAACAAATAAGTCGGATAATTCGATGTAAATTCCCCGACTGAGTATGACGTATCGGTCTGAACAGCGGCGTCCATTACCGAATCAATATCTGAGAAATCCTCAGAAAATACTTCTGTAAATAGCGAATATTCCACTTTTTCAGCTTCAATTTTTCCCCATTTAACATATCCAAAAAGGTTATTAATGGAGACATTTGCCGCCATTTTCTTATTTATATTTGCCGCCAAACCAATATCAAGCGCCATTCCTAAGCCACCGGCTCCATAAGTCGCTTCCATATCGCCGTCAAACCGAATTCTGTCCTGATAGGTAGTAATTGAACCCTGCATCCTGTCAAACCCGGCATACCCGACACCGATCAACGCTTTTATGGCGGCGCCGGCTGACAACTTTTCAACATAATCACTAAGAACGGGTATGGTCACCTCCCTACCGTGCGCCAGAGCTACCGTGACCACAGATTGCATTTCAACATTCGTGTCGCTGAGATCAATCGGTTTATTGAATTCATTCCCAAAAAAGACCAGGTGAAATAAGGATTTTGGCAAAGCCAGAGCACCTGTTGCTTCGGCGCCGATTGAAAACGCCCATCGTCCAAAGGACATTTCCAGTATTCGCATCTGGATCAACGGGTTGATATGCAGCCCGTCATCAGGAAAATAATCCAATAATTCCTCTTTATCCTTATCGGTCAAATAACCGCCGGTAAAAAAATGATCATTCAGCATAAAAGGCGATAAACTGCTATTACTGATCTGAATCGAAGGAATCGGCGTTAATGGAATCAACCCGAAATTCATCGAAAATCCGGGATTACCCGCCAAACCTAAATTAGCCGGATTCCAGCCAATGACATGTGCGCCTCTTGCTTTTGTGCTATAAGCATCAGCCAACGCTATACTTGACGGGTTGATATATAATTGCGCAAATCCGCTAACAGAAAGAACAATTACAATCGCGAAAACAGTAATGGTAAACTTTAATTTATTCATGATTCTACTCCTACTCGTTATCTTCGGCTAAATCAATTAACCCTCTTATCGAACCGGAAAGTTGAATTGTCAACGAGTCATTTTTGAACAATCGTGTCGGTTGCGGATTTCCGTCTAAATCCAGATTACTTAAAAGTTTTACAACGGTTTTAATATACAATGAATCCTGGAACAGGTTGAATTTGGCATCATCGATCACAATTATTTCTTCATAAACCGAATCCGGCAATAAGTGAAATGTTGCGATTGTATCGGGCTCTATCAATGGATCTTTTTCAAAATACAGTGTATCTTTTGCCGCCAGAACCTGTAGAGTACCGTTGAATTCAAATTGATTATCTAAATATGCATAAAGAGTAATCTCTTCGATCTCTTCGGGCATTTCCTCTTTAACCAGACTCGGCTCAATATCGATAGTGGCGTCCTCTGTAATCTCAAAGGACATGGGGATCGAAATATTCATCGTACCCTGAATATATTGGTCAACGGATACATATCCTGAACCACCTACCGAAGCGCTTCCATAAGCAATAATCCGATCCGGTTTTATATTTATCAAAGCCGCAGCATCAGGAATTTGAACTATGGGATTATCAGTAACATCCTGACGGACTTTTGATTCTACAGATTCGCCATTTTTATTTGATGAGACCAGCGTCAGATCGAGTACAATCGGCACCTCAATATTAGAATCAAATTCGATTTGAATTTCTACATCATTCAGATTAATCCCGTTTAATTCATCCGGCAATGCTGTAATCTCCTGATCAACGGTATCAATATCTACTGTAACAGTATCTATATAACCGGACACAGACTCAAAAGATAAATTCACAAGATCGACATCCACATCAATCTCATCCCCGAAGCTTAAAGTCATTTCCTGATCGGAAGGGATACCGACCGTTGATGTATAGTGTATTTCCTGGTTAGCTGTTATATCCGTCAAAGGAATCACTATTTTATAATCATCTAACGGAATTGTCTCGACAACTGGATCACTGCTACCGGTTAGATTAATTGTATGTTTCAATGGTAAATCATTCGTTTTATTGACAATTTCAGCAACACTGAAATCTACTTTCGCTTCGGCGCCGATATTATTTGTAATAGTAATTTCTAATTCACCGGTTCTAAATTGTGCTTCTTCGATTTTTGTTTCTTCTTCCAGCACGATAGTATTATTATCGACGATTGCGTCCTGACTGAAATATCCGGTGACCGTAGAAAATGACAATTCCGACACCAGGATTTCCACTAAAATATCGCCCTGTAAATCGTACGAAGATGTTACTCCTGAAGGAATTACAACCTCGGAAGCATAGGTAATATTCTGATTAAAACTATCAGCGGATACAGTCACGGTATTGGGATACAAAATATAACCGGCTAAATCTATTTCAATGGTTGTGGTGTTAGGTTCGGGCAACAAGTCTCTCGTTATATTAATCGGATTTGAGGACTGATCCACGAGTTCGGGAATAAGGATTGACAACTCCGGCACATTAGTCTCTGAGAGATTAATATTATTCCTGATTGTGATTTTCATTGTTCCGCTTGAAATTGCGGCATTTGTAATTTTGGAATCCGTGGTAATATCGATTTCACCGGATTCTAAGATCGGATCCTGGGCGACAATTCCTTCAAATTCCGAAAATGTGATATCCTCCTCCGGATCTGAACCGTATAAAGAAATAGCAACCGTCACACCGTCATTTTCCGAAATTTCGACCTTATCCGGATCCGTATCCTGAGTAATAATATGATAACTGTAATCCACTCTTTGGTCATTCACATCCATTACTAAAAATGCGTTGTTTAACGAATAGATGGGGTTTGAGGATTGCTTTGCAGTCAATGGTATCGTCTGTGTGAACGCCTGAATACCATCGGCATCTGATACATCAATTGAAGTAATTGTTAACTCGAGATTTGCATCAACCGGCAAATTATTCGTGATATCAATCGCAAGAGTGCCATTTAAAATTTTAGCGCTCTGAACTTTATTCTCCGAATCGGCTAATATAATCGTATCGGTAGTATCAATCTCCTGCTCTGGAATAATCGCCTGTGCCGATGTCACTTCCAGATCTTTCGCCTGAACCTTCACCACAAAACTTGAATTCCGGGATGATTCATTATTTGTTATATTCGCAGGACCAGATCCGGCGATAACTCCCGTAATCTGAATTATAATATTTCCAGGCAATACTTTTCCTGCCAATGAAATAGTTTTCTCTGCCGAAAAACCCGGCATAATACCGGTCGTCCAGGTAGCTCTGGCGCTATCACCGTCGCTACCATAAATGATTGTACTATCGGATTTTAACAGCCGCACTGTGACTGGAGCACCCAGTTCAAGAACAAGATCGTTAAAAATTGTAATGGCGAGTTGACCATCTGAAAAATTCGCATTATCAAATTCGTTAAAATTAACGGTTCGGTAAATAGTCGGAGCTTCAGTAGATTGCGGCACTACAGTTTGCTCTCCATCATTGACACCGGTTGTATCAATTAATTCCGTAAGCAGCACCGGTTCAGTCTCTGCAGGATCGGTATCATCCAGAGTAATTTTCCCCAACAGGGAAGTCACCGACTGATTTACCGGATCCACTCCGACGGGATCCATCTGGGATGAATATTGCTTACTTTTTTCCTCTACTTTCACATCGTCGACGGATTGTGTAAATGACTTTTGTACATCAGCGATATTCAACTGATCACCGACTTCGACTTTTTCAATTCCTATTTGATTCTGATAGGCAAATATTGAATCGCCATCCATACCGTAGGGAATTCCTACAAAAAGTGAATCTTCCAATAATTCGTCGATAGTAATTGTTTCTTTCACTAAGGGCACCTCTATGGTCACGCTCCAGGAAGGGAGATCGGATTTTTCAGGAATTTTCATGACACAAGAGCTTACCGACAAGAGTAAACTTATCAGAAAAATAAGCGTAGTTTTTTTCACAGTTTCACCCTTTCAATATTTTGAATTACATAAACATTAATCTATTATAATTGCTTTTTGGTTAGGTAGTTGTGATTTATCTCTCATTATTTCTGAAAGATACGATTGCCTGAGCTATTAACCAAATTGTTAAAAGCAAAATAATAACGGATACAATCAATAAAGACCAGATTTTTTGATCGGATCGGATAAAACTGGAAATTTGAATTATAAGTCCGGCAAAAGTGACGATAAACATAAACAACATTGGAAACAATGTCACTTTATAGTTACGGTGCTCTTTAATTAAAAACAACGTCACAATAAAAAGTCCCAATGCCGCCATCAACTGATTAGTAGTCCCAAAAAGTTGCCATAGGGTTAAACCGATGGACTGACCGCCCGATTTCATCAAGGCAAAATATCCGATTGCGACCACTGCGAGAATGGATGCCACATAGCGATTATTTATAAACTTTAAATTATAAGATCTTCCGATCTCTTCTATATTAAATCTTAATAATCGTGTTGCCGAATCAAGCGTTGTCAGTGCGAAGGACACGACCATTACAGACAGAAATACCGATGCAGCCGCGATGGGAATTCCCAATTGGGCGATAAACAGCGACGCCCCTTTAATAAAAGCGTCGAGTTTCGGCTCCAGTCCTCCGGCAACAGCCCAGGAAGAATAATGCTGTTTCCATATTTCGATGCCGCCAATGCCGGCGGTTACGGCTAAGATTACCAGCATTGCTAAAAAACCTTCCGTCAGCATAGCGCCATATCCGATAAACCGGGCGTCCCGTTCATTGTCCAATTGGCGCACAGTCGTGCCGGAAGATGCTATGGAGTGAAAACCGCTGATGGCGCCGCAGGCGATTGTGATAAACAAAAAAGGAAACAGCGCTGGAAGATCACCCGCTTCGGTGTTAATTGCCGGAGCAGAAATCGTCGGGTGCAATATTATTACACCTAAAAACATACCGATAAGCCCAAAATACAGTAGAAAAGCGTTCAGATAATCTCTCGGTTGTAATAAAAGCCATACCGGTAAAACCGACGCCAGAGCAGCATAAAACAGTAAAATATAGATCCACATATTTGAAGATATTTGCGTTATCGGGTATTTTATCCCGATAAATATGAGACCGAGCATTAAAATTATTCCAGCTATAGCTGAAATTGTAAAGGGAAACCGGAGCTTGTTCACTCCTATCCCTAAGATAAGAGCAATCCCAACCAATCCAAATGTGGGTATTATCCCCTGTGGATACATTTTAAACAGGATGCTTATGGTCAGCACAAAGACTCCCATGGATAAGGATAACAGAAAAAATACGAGGATCTGGAGTATCTGTTTGACCCGTTTTCCGGCAATCTCTTCAGCCACCTCACCAATAAATTTACCCTGGTGTTTTAATGAAACTGCCAATATACTGAAATCGTGAACCGCCCCTAAAAATATCGATCCAAATAATACCCATAAGAATGCCGGCAACCAGCCCCAGATCACGCCAATTGCCGGTCCGAGGATTGGTCCCAATCCGGCAATAGTTGCAAAGTGGTGTCCAAACAAAACCGATTTGCGAGCCGGATAATAATCGACGCCGTCTTGCAATTCATGCGCCGGCGTATTGTGTTTGGGATCCAGTTGAAAAATCTTATCTCTTAAATATTTGCCATAGATAAAATATGCTAATACATATCCAACCAGCGTAACAGACAAAATGAGCAGTGAATTCATGACACCCCATCCTTTATTTTATTAAAAGATTCTGATATAATGAAGAATATTTTCTTCTTATTTGGAGTTGACTGCCTTCCTGATCTCAGCTGCGATTCCTTCCGGATCAAGGTTAATATTTTTTAATAATAGATCTCTGGGCCCCTGTTCAATAAAATGATCCGGCAATCCGAGAGATACAGTATTTATATCCCATTTATTTTTAGCAACTACACTATTAATCACACTCCCGAAACCACCGGTGAGAGCATTTTCCTCAATAGTCATGATAATATTATAATTAGCAGCAATCTCTTTTAGAAGTGATTCGTCGAAAGGTTTGATAAATTGAGCATGAATTAACGTCGGTGAAATGGATTCACCTTCTAATATTCCGATAGCCTTTTCAGCCACATTGGTCATTGTGCCCACGGATAATATAGCAATATCTTTGCCTTCACGAATCTTAATCCAACTGCCTATATCTAAAACTTCAGGTTCAAGATTCTCGCTGAATTCCACACAGGAATCCTTCGGATATCGAATCGCAAAAGGTTTTTTGTTCTGAGCTAATGCCGTATGCAGCAAATCCCGTAACTCGTTACCGTTTCTCGGGACAGCGATAATCATGTTTGGAATCGGCATCAAATAACTTAAATCGAAAGCGCCATGATGCGTCGGTCCGTCGGCACCTACCAGCCCGGCACGATCCAACACAAAAATTACCGGCAAATTTTGTAAGGCAATATCGTGAATAATTTGATCAAAAGCACGCTGGAGAAAAGTTGAGTATATAGCGACAACCGGTCGGAATCCGCCTACCGCCAGACCTCCGGCTGATGTAACGGCGTGCTCTTCGGCAATCCCCACATCAAAAAAGCGCTCGGGAAATCTGTTCCTGAATTCGACGAGACCTGTTCCGTCACACATCGCCGCCGTAATGAAAATCACCTTGTCGTTCTTTTCACCGATTTCACAGGCAATTTTTCCAAAAGCATCCATAAACGCCGGGCTTGAATCTGTTTTCTTTTCATTTTTTTTCTTTACAGGTCCAACTCCATGATATTTCGTCGGATCATTCTCGGCAATCGCCAGACCTCTGCCTTTCTGAGTTATGACATGTAGTAAAACCGGATAATCCAGGTTTTTAATATTGTTCAATGTGGTAATTAACAGATTTATATCGTGACCATCAACAGGTCCATAATATCGGAAACCGAATTCCTCAAAAAGGATTCCCGGAGCCAGGAAATTCTTTAACGATTCGAGTGTTTTACGACCTAACTTTCGGATCATACCGACGCCCTTGGGCAACAGCGCCAATGAATTCCAAACCTGGTTTTTAAAATTCAAATACTGAGGACTGGTAACAATCCGGGTTAAATATTGACTCATGTTCCCTACATTTCGGGAAATGGACATTTCGTTATCATTCAAAACAACTAAAAATTGCCCTTTAACATTACAAACATTGTTGATTCCCTCAAATGCCATTCCGCCGGTTAGCGCTCCATCCCCGATGATTGCGACAACGCGGTCTTGCAATCCTTTTAAATCCCGGGCAACTGCCAACCCAACCGCGGCTGAAATCGACGTGCTGGCGTGTCCGGCGCCAAACACATCATATTCGCTTTCTTTAATCTTACAGAAACCGCTGATTCCTCCATATTGTCGAATATTCCTGATTTGCTCACGTCGCCCGGTTAAAATCTTATGGCTATACGCCTGATGTCCCACATCCCAAACAAGCTTATCATCGGGAGTATCGAAAACATAATGTAATGCGATAGTAAGTTCGATAACTCCCAGACTGGGCGCCAGATGACCACCGGTCATTTTAACGGTTTCAATAATATAATGCCGTATTTCAGAACTAAGAAGATGCAGTTCACTAATCGATAGTTTTTTCAGATCCTTTGGTGAGTCAATCTTATTCAGTAATTTGTATTCAAAAGATTTTTCGGTGTTTTCAAGCATAACTTTCCGCTACTAAATATTCTAAAAAATAACGATGAATCCGGGAATCATCAGTTAATTCAGGATGAAACGTTGATAAAAGGACATTGCGATAGCGAACCAGTACAATGTCATCGTTAAAAGTTCCCATAATCTGCACTTCCGGCGCCGGATTTGATAATTTCGGAGCACGAATGAAAATTGCCCGGAATGGTTTACTGTCAAATTCGAGATTAATATCACTGATAAAGGATTCCGTCTGTCGTCCGTAAGCGTTCCGGTTGGCATCTATAGGCACCAGATTCAACGAATTTACAAGCGGATCTGCCGTGTTTCTGGACAGCAGAATCGCACCGGCACAGGTTCCGAATATCGGTTTGTCAAAATTAATTAATTTGCTACGAATCTTAATTTCGTCAAAAAATTTCGACATTGTCGTTGATTCGCCACCGGGAATGATCAGTCCGTCAAATTGATCAATTTGTTCGGGATATTTAACCGCTTCTGCCTGGACGCCAATATTTTTAAGCATAGAGATATGTTTGGCAAATGCGCCCTGAATACCTAAAACACCGATTTTTATTTTTGAATCTATCAAAACTATTTATCAGTAATGTCAGTTACCAACCGCGTTTCGCGAGTCGTTCTTCCTCAGGAATCGAAGCAATATCAATACCCGGCATCGCTTCACCTAATTCGGATGATACCTCAGCCAATTTTTGCGGATCGTTATAATAGGTCGTAGCAAGCACGATTGCTTTTGCTCTGGCAGCCGGATCTGCAGACTTGAAGATTCCCGATCCGACAAAAACCGTTTCAGCGCCCAGCTGCATCATCAAAGAAGCATCGGCCGGGGTGGCAACTCCGCCTGCCGCAAAATTAGGTACCGGAAGTTTGCCGGTTTTTGCGATTTGACGAACAATTTCAAAAGGAGCGCCCAATTGTTTAGCCGCTGCCATCAATTCATCGTCTTTTAATACGGCTAACTTGCGGATTTCCGATTGCACCCGGCGCATGTGTCGAACGGCTTCCACGATATTCCCACTACCGGCTTCTCCTTTAGTACGGATCAACGCGGCGCCTTCGCCAATACGACGAAGCGCTTCACCGAGATCACGACAGCCACAAACAAAAGGAACTTTAAAATCGTGTTTCCAGATATGATTTTCCTCATCGGCAGGAGTCAATACTTCGCTCTCATCTATGAAATCCACTTTCAAGGCTTCCAGTATCTGCGCCTCGGCAAAATGACCGATTCGGCACTTCGCCATTACCGGAATAGAAACAGTGTCCTGTATTGCCTTGATCACTTTCGGGCTTGACATACGTGCAATACCGCCATGTGCACGGATATCTGCCGGAATTCTTTCCAGCGCCATTACAGCCACAGCGCCGGCATCTTCGGCAATTTTAGCCTGTTCAGGAGTTGTCACATCCATAATGACGCCGCCTTTCAGCATCTCCGCCAGACCAACTTTTACTTCAAATGAACTTTTATCCATTGTTAATTACTCCTAATTTTCATCATGTAATTTACAGATTTATAACGCTAAATTGCGGATTTTTTTTGCAACTTCCTTCACAATTTTCCCAGGCGTCGATGCTCCGGCAGAAATCCCGACCGAAGACGCCCCTTTAAACCAATCAATATGAATATCATCCGGTCCCTGTACCTGATAACTTCTCTTATTTACTGTACCCGAAATTGACCTCAGCCGCCGGGTATTGGCACTTGAAAATGAACCAACAATAATCATAACGTCATTTTGCCGGGCAAGTTCCATTAACTGCTGCTGACGATTTCTTGTCGGCGCACATATTGTATTTATTATCCTGAGATCATAGACTTTTGTTATTAAAATTCCCACAATTTCGTCGACATTGTCAATAGATTGGGTAGATTGTACGACCACCCCCGCTTTTCTGAGCGGTTCCTGATTCCGCGCACCGTCAGCATCAGCAATAATAACCGGATCAACGAGTTGACTGGCAACGCCTTCAACTTCATCATGTCCGGGATCGCCAATAATGATCACCGTCCGATCTTCTTTTTCAAGGATTTGAGAAGCTTTATGGATCTCCTCTACAAGCGGACAGGTTGCGTCGATAATCGTCAAGCCCCTTTCATGTGCTCTATCCCGGACTGATCTCGGCGTGCCATGAGAACGAAACAGAACCGGCATGTCAGCCGGGATATCGTCAATATTTGTATAAACCACAACCCCCGCTCTCTCAAGCCCCCGGATAACAGTTTCATTATGAACGATGTTTCCTAACATGGCAACTTTTCCGTATGTTTCAGCTGCTTTTTTAGCAATATCGACAGCCCGTTTCACTCCAAAACAAAAGCCGACATCCTTCGCGGTTGTTATCGTAAGAGAATTCATTTAATTTTTGCCGATGTAATTTTCTGTTGCGCCTGGTATTTCCCCTTTTTATCGGCATAGGAAACCCGGCACTCGTCATCACTTTCAAAAAATAAAACCTGGCAAAGCCCCTCATTGGCATAAATCTTTGCGGGAACCGGGGTGGTATTCGAAATGGAAATTGTTACAAAACCCTCCCATTCCGGTTCAAAAGGCGTGACATTGACAATTATTCCACAACGCGCATAGGTAGATTTTCCGGAAGTCAGAGTAACGACATTACGCGGAATTCTAAAATATTCTACACTTCGCGCCAGAATGTAACTATTGGGCGGTATCACACAAACATCACCGATAAAAGTTTCAAAATCTGATTCCTGCACACTCTTAGGATCGATCAATTTACAGGAATCCTGCTTAAATATTTTGAATTCATTGGCAACCCGCATATCGTAGCCATAGGCTGAAACCCCATAGGAAATGACCCCTTTACTGATCTGCCCCTTTTCAAACGGTTCAATCATGTTATACTTTTCACACATCTCTTCAATCCAGTGATCCGGTCTGACACTCATAATTAGTCTCTATTAATATTTGTTATGTACTTTGCATTTTCCCACCCGTCAAGAGTGCCAAAAGCATGTACGATTGTTATGACTGACGAGCGTGAAATACTTCCTGGATTTAGACCTAATTCTCCCTCAGGAATAGGGGCTTCAATCTCCAAATAATACTTCTCCCATGCCGGAAACGTTTCCCCATTATCTGGGTCTCTAAAAGTCATTGGCTGTAATTCAAATATAGGTTTGCCATTATTTGCTCGCAAAAATATCTCATAAATAAGTTCTGAGCAATAATAAGCTTCATTTTTAATGTCGAATACTCTGTCATAAGGTTTCCCAAGTAGAGAATAAGCCTCATTAATAGCTGAAGGGATCAAATAGCGGTATCTTTTCTTTAAACGTCCAACAATAACTTTTGGATTGCCATTTACATCATTACTCCGTTCAAGAAATTTTAAATATGGCGTTACTCCTACTCCATTTGACAGGGCTTCAATAACGACATAATTATCACAGCTATCTTTTGTAATAATCCCTACATGCGAAATTTTTGATCCACGATAGCCTTCTGTTACTTTTTCAATTGCTTCGCACAATGGGCCACAATCAAGATCCTGGAAAAGTAAATCGCCTTCGCGTACTACATATCCACTATTTCGCGAGCAGCTTTCAGCCAATCCAATAATAAATATACTAACAATTAGAATCAATATGGTTGTTTTTGAACCGTTGTACATTAACATGGTTAATTTATTTAACAACAATCACCCTCGTTGCTTTCCGTACATCCGGAAGAATTTGATTTATTGCTTCTTTCAATGTCAATTTTACCGTAGATCCGGCGGCAAAATTGTGCCCGCCACCGCCGAATTTACGGGCAATAGCATTTACAATAATTTTGCCTTTGGAACGAAAATTAATGCGGATGCGGTCCGGTTTGACTTCCAAAAACATCACCGACACTTCGACACCTTTTATAGATCGTATGAAATCCGTAAATCCACCGATTTCATCGAGACTTGCTCCCGACTGCCGAATATCATCAATTGTTACCGTAAACCAGGCTAACCGGCGATCATATTCATAATTGACTCTTTGCAGAATCATGCCCAGCAACTTCATTCGTTCAGGAGTATAGCTCTCATAAACATGTCTGTGAATGTATGCCGGTTTCACGCCCAAATTAATGAGTTCGGCAGCCGTTTCAAAAGATCTCGCCGTAGTATTTTCAAACCGGAAAGAACCGGTATCCGTCATTAGACCAACAAAAATCGCCTCGGCAATCTTTTGATCCATCAGACCGGGACACATCAATTTTATTAATTCATAGATCAGACAAGTCGTAGCCGGCGCTTTTTCATCAACAATCTTGAAGTCACAGCTGATCTGGTTTTCCGGATGATGATCGATGCAGATTGTCGGAATATTCAGTTTGGCGAGATCCGCACCAATTTTACCCAGGCGGGATGTTCCGCCTACATCAAAAGTAAAAACCAAATCAAATTCTTCAAGAAGTAAACCGTGCTTCATCTTATCATATTGACTGATAATATGGTCGGGATCTAAGAACCGGTATTCGTCAGGCAATGGCGATTCATTAATTATGCAGACTTTGAGCCCCATTTTTGTGAGACAATGATACATAGCCATTTCAGAACCGAGCCCGTCACCATCGGGATTGACATGTGTTGTCATAAGCACTTTTTGGCTCGATTTTAATTTATCTATAATTGGCTGCCAGTTGTGATTCATATTCATTCCCATTTAAAATAGTAATAAATATACCCTTTTAACGGAAAATATCAAATTCCAATCCCATGCGAATTTCCCACAAATACCGGTATATTTTAGCAAAGATAGAACCTTCAGAAGATTTAATAGTAAGATTTACGGACTGGTCAGGATACTTGATCCAACCTTTTGAAGGTTGGGTTTATTATGACAATGAGAACGGGCTCCGTCTCAACGCAGGAGCGTTGAGACGAGTGGTATTGGACTGAAGTTTTGGGATGAGTGGTATATCAGGAGCATAAAGAGACGGAGGAAAACCACCTTGTTATCTTATTTTTAGCTGCCTACTCCATTGAATATCCATTAAAGGGAATAAATGCCATTGATTTCCGAAAGGATATTCGCAAAACGTTAATTTATATCCTATGGAAATTTGAAAATTTTCACTTGTATTCCATAGAATCATTCCTTTATGTTCCATGGCAAATTTTTCATCTGTATTAAAAAAATAAAAAATATCTGCATCGACTAAATATTTCCAGTTTTGGAATATTTTCCCGGTTAAATCGCATCCGCCTCGCAAACCGCTCCCCCTGTAAAAAACCGCCAGGCGTGGAAAAATCAGAGGTAAATCGATAGTCGTGCGCTCATCAAGTTTTGAGGATTTAACAGCGAGGTTTAATCCGCTTTTTATTGTAAAATAATGGGAATCAGTAAGCGGTTTCGTTAGAATTATTTCATTATATAAAGAGATCATATGCGGTATTTCAAATTCCGGAGATATCATCCCTCCTATTCCCTCTTTACTAATGAGACGCAGTAAAGGAGTCGGATAATACATTGCATGTCGAGAACTTATTATAAAATCAGTCCGCGTTGCCAAAGATTTTTTCAAACTTATGTTAGGCATAACTAACGCAATTATCGGATGAATCGACAATTCTACCGATTCGGAATAGCCGTATCGCAATGGTTGAAATAGTCCTATCTCATATCTCTTTTGCGGTAAGATAAATGCTGTTTCCGATTGCCAATTATGATTAACATCCATACTCTCGGCGGCAGTTGAAACTGTGATAATGATGGTAAAAAGCGATAAGCAAATAATAGATTTTATATCTGTGTTGATATTCATTTTGGGATCCTCCATTTAGCAGTAACCGGAGCATGGTCGGATAAACTTCGCGCTTCCTGATGAGTTGAATCGGAATTATCAATCCATTCATAATTAGAAAAGAGGTAATCTAACTTTCTGTCCCAAAATCCCGCTTCATCGGTTGAATGAGAGAAATAATAATCCTGATTGTTTTGATACTTTAGCAGCGGTAGTGCGGGCTTATATTCATCATATAAAGCCTGCATCAGAGTAATTTCATCGCCGAAATAGCTGCCCTCTTTGTGATAAGGATCGTCATTAGCACCATGAAAGGATTCGTCGGGGCATTTATCTTCATCACAGAAATCCACTGAATCGGAACCCGGTGGAATCAAATTAAAATCACCGCCTAAAACGAAAGCCGCATCTTTTAAATTATTCAACTCCTCTAACAACCGAATAATCTGTCTCTCTTTAGTATCATCCGTGCAAAACGCCGACATGTGGATGTTGATCGCACAAAATTCAGATAGTCCGGGTACTTCAATTTCTGTTTTCAAAATATTTCTTCTCAGATAAAAATACTGAGTCAGCGCATCCTGATCCTCCCGCAAAGGCAGCTGAATACGTTCGGCATCTATTATTTTCCAGCGCGATAAAACCGCATTCCCGGTATTGACCCGTCCCAACCCGTCACTCGGAACAACCTGCGCCTGCCACATAGATGCATAGGCGCCATAATTGAAATGGGTATGATCCAATAGCCATTGCACCTGATCAATATAGCCGGTTCTTTTCGATTCCACATCCACTTCCTGAAGAAAAATTATATCCGGTTTAATCTCGTCTATTTTTTGAACCAGTCCTTCCAGATTTTCATAAACCTCATTTTCCGTCAAGATAACACGATCGCCGCAGCAATCGCCAAACCATCTAATTCGACCGGCGCCAAATCTGATATTCCATGTCATGAAAACTACTGTATCCACATCATTAGGAACACTGGAAATGTTTTTGGCTTTATAGAATTCAGCCTTTTCAATATCTTCAAATTTTGTTACCAGCGGTTCACAGGAAAAAATCAAACTACAAATAATAATTAAAACCGATACAGGTAAGCGCATCTTAACAATTTGTAAAATCATCCTAAAACCTTTCTATATTAACTGACTATTATTTGGCATGTTTTAAATATTGTTCAAATGACCTTAAAAGTCAAGTATAAGCCCGAAATTCGTTGAATATTTGCATCTTTCCCTAATATTCTGTATATGAAGTTAACATTAATAACGATGAGTTGATGTTAAGCTTATAATACTTATGGAGATTATCATGAAAATTGCTTTTATAGGAAGCTATCCGCCTCGCCAGTGTGGGATTGCGACATTTACAAGAGACCTGCTCAATTCCATGAGTAGCGCCGACAATAAAATTGAACCTTACGTCGTAGCAATCAGCAATAACAATGAGGCATACACTTATCCCGATAATGTTAAATACGAAATCCGTCAGAATCATAAAAAAGATTATTTTGAGGCGGCGGATTTTATCAATTATGGAAATACCGATGCATGCCTGCTTCAGCATGAATTTGGCCTATTCGGCGGAGAGAACGGAATCTGGGTACTCCGGTTTATCCACCAATTAAAAGTTCCCCTATATGTGACATTTCATACAATCTTAAAGAGCCCAAATGTTAATGAGCAGAAAATAATTCAGGAAATCGGAAAAAAAGCGAGAAAAATAATAGTCATGAGCAGGCGAGCGATCAAATATCTGGAAAAATATTACGGCATTGCGCCTAAAAAAATTGAACTTATTGAGCATGGCGCACCTGATCTTAATAGTAGCCATGATAATAATATCAAAAAACATTTAAATTTTGGCGATAACAGGACAACTTTGCTGACGTTCGGATTATTAAGTCGAAACAAAGGCATTGAAACAGTCCTTAATGCATTGCCGCAAGTCATTAAAAACCATCCCGATCTGCTCTATATCATCCTCGGCAAAACGCACCCCAATGTGATAAAAATCGATGGAGAGAAATATCGAAACTATTTAAAGATATTAACCGAAAAGAACAAAATCAGGAATAATGTCCTGTTTATCAACCGCTACGTTTCTAATGCAGAATTGTTTAATTTTCTGCTTACAACCGATATTTATATTTCGCCATATCTGAACAAGGCTCAAATTACCAGCGGAACGCTTTCCTATGCCATGGGCGCCGGCACCGGCATTATTTCAACACCCTACTGGCATGCTAAGGAACTTTTGGCAGACGGGCGGGGCAGGCTATTTGATTTCGGCGACTCAGAAGCGCTGGCAAAAATATTGACCGATCTATTGGATAACCCGGATGAATTAACTCAGTTACGCAAGAATGCCTATAATTACGGTCGTAATCTAATCTGGCCTAAAATCGGATCTCAATATGTAGATTTGATTAAACGTACTACAAAATCAAACCTACGAATAAAATTTAAAGAGACGATTATTGATCCCGCACTACTCCCGCCTTTCTGTTTGAATCATGTAAAAAGAATGACCGATTCGACGGGAATAATCCAACATGCGAAATATAGCGCGCCTAAATTTAAAGACGGTTACTGTCTCGATGACAATGCCAGAGCGCTGCTGGCAGCTGCCATGGCTTTTCATCAGATAAAGGAGTCGGAAGCCGGTGAATTAATTACAACTTATTTAAGTTATATTTATTACATGCAAAATGAAGACGGCACATTTAGAAATTTTTTAAGTTACAAGCGCGAGTTTCTTGATGAAATCGGTTCGGAAGATTCTTTCGGTCGGGCAATATGGGCTTTAGGCTATACAATTCGTATTTCCCTAAATGAGGCTCATTTTCAGATGGCTAAAGAAATGTTTGAAAAAGCCCGTCCACATTTTGAAAATTTACAATATCTTCGCGGTATGGCTAATACCATCACCGGAATCTGCCATTATTTGAAACGTTATCCTGATAACAATAAATTAAAAAAAACGTTGCTCAATCTGGCATTAAAAATCCTTGAATTATATGAAAAAGAGAGCGATGATAACTGGCGCTGGTTCGAACCGCAGCTAACTTATGATAACGGCATTATTCCCATGGCGCTTTTTAGCGCATATAATGAACTGCATAATAAAAAAATCTTAAAAGTCGCGACCGACAGCTTAAAATTTCTGGAAAATATAACTTTCTCCAATAGTCATATCGCCCCAATCGGCAGTCTGAACTGGTATCACAAAGGCGGCAGGCGCTCGCAATTCCCACAACAGTCGATTGACGTCATGGCAATGATACTGATGTACGATCAGGCATATTTAGCAACATCCGATAAACATTACATTCAGAAAATTTTCACCGCTTATAAATGGTTCTTAGGAGAAAACGATTTAAGTATGCCGTTGTACGACTTTGAAACTTGCGGCTGCATGGATGGACTGGAAGAATATGGTGTGAATCATAATCAGGGCGCAGAAAGCATGTTGGCTTACTTGATTTCACATCTGACTGTGCTGCGTTTGCATGAATAAAAATAATATTTAAGAGGTTATCATGAATTTAGTTCAAAGATATGCGAAAAACCCGATTTTGACTAAAGAGGATGTACCCTATGCGGTAGCAACGGTGCACAATGCCGCCGTGACGAAATATGGCGGGAAATATATCATGTTATTTCGTTCGCATTTGCATAACGGCAGAAGTATTATCGGCAAAGCCGAGAGTGAAGATGGGTTTAATTTCCAGGTAGAGCCTGCGCCTTTTATGACTCCTTCAGATGAGCCGGAATTTCAAGAATACGAGGAATATGGCGTAGAAGATCCGCGGATTACTTTTATCGATGATGAGTATCTGATTACTTACAGCGCTTATTCAAAAAACGGCGTGCGGATCGGTCTGGCGAAGACTGCCGATTTTCGGAAAATTGAACGCATCGGATTAATAACCCAGGCGGATTATCGTAATGTTGTAATTTTTCCGGAAAAATTTAACGGCTTATACGCTCGTCTCGACAGACCGCATTCTGAAATCAGTCCCTGGTCGATCTGGATTTCCTATTCGCCTGATTTAATCTATTGGGGCAAGTCTAAACTCATCATGAAACCGGTTCAATATCACTGGGACGAGATGAAAATCGGACCGGGCGCGCCTCCGATTAAAACCGAACGTGGCTGGCTTAGCATCTATCACGGTGTATTTCCGACGATGGACGGAAGCGTCTATCGCCTGGGCGTTGCGCTGCATGATTTAAAAGACCCTGCAAAGATTATTGGCGTCGGCGATGACTGGATTTTGCAACCTGAAGAGGTTTATGAAATTACCGGCTATGTCCACAATGTCGTTTTTACCTGTGGCGCAGTTCCTGAAGATGACGGCACTCTAAAATTGTACTGGGGCGGCGCCGATAAGGTCATGTGTGCCGGCACCGCCAATATTGAGGAATTGGTTGACCTCTGCCTGAACAATTCAAGACCGGCATTGTAGATGAAAGTCGCCATATTAGCGCCGATTTGCTGGCGTACGCCGCCAAGACATTATGGACCGTGGGAACAGATTGCCTCAAATATCGCCGAAGGACTGGTCAAAAGGAACATTGACGTCACCCTTTTTGCCACGGGTGACTCTATTACAAAAGGTAAACTCGAATATGTCTGTGCAAAACCCTATGAGGAGAATAAAGACTTAGATCCCAAAGTATGGGAATGTCTCCATATCGGACACGCAATGGGACAAGCCCGCCGGTTCGATATTATCCATAATCACTATGATTTTCTTCCACTGACCTATTCGCGGTTAATCAAAACTCCCATGGTTACGACTATCCATGGATTTTCTTCTCCAAAGATCATTCCGGTATATAAAGAGTATAACGATACAGTGCATTATGTGTCGATCAGCAATGCCGATCGAAGCCCTGAATTGAAATATATCGCTACTATCTATAACGGCATAAATGTTGACCATTTCTCTTTTAATCAAAATTTGGGCGATTATCTACTCTTCTTCGGCAGAATTCACCATGATAAAGGCACTCATGAAGCAATTCAAATTGCCAAAAAAGCCGGCATGAAATTGATAATTTCAGGAATTATTCAGGATAAAAACTATTTCCGGGAAAAAGTGCAGCCCTATATTAATAATGATGATATTGTTTATGTCGGTTCGTCCGGACCGAAAAAAAGAGATGAACTGCTGGGAAATGCTTACGCTCTGCTCCACCCGGTAAATTTCAACGAGCCTTTCGGTTTAAGCGTAGTGGAAGCCATGCTCTGTGGAACGCCGGTTATAGCTTTTAAAAAGGGGGCTATGGGCGAACTAATTATGCATGAAAAAACCGGATTTTTAGTCGATAATATAGCCGAAGCGGTTGAAGCGCTGAATGATATTCCGTCTATCGATGCAAAATTTTGCCGTCAATGGGCGGTAGCCAACTTCAGCCAGGAAAAAATGGTGGATGATTATATCGGTGTATATAAAACGGTTTGTAACTATTGAGCCGTATAAAAAGAGCAAACTATGTTCTCGTTTGTTAAGATTAAGGTAGAAATCTGGATTTCTTGTTATAATAGTTGTATAGTGGTTGTAAAGTAGTTGTATTATGGTTATAGTAGTTGTATCGTTTTCCATGTACCTATGCACCAATTTAACCAATTCACCCAAATTTCAAATTTCAGATTGCTCCAGAGGAGTTCCTACGGAACAAATATCAAATTTTCGCCCAATTCAACTAATTCAACTAATTCAACTAATTCAACCAACCAGTCCTGCGTAACGATAGGTCGGGACAGGCAGGAGAGATAGTTAACCTTTGAGATGATATAATGGAAATTCAACCGATAAAACTTTAACCTGATATTTTATGCCGGCGCAGTTACAATGGTTTTATGAATTTAGTCATAGAGTTTATCAGGATTTCAGCATTATCTCTTTTTCAATGCCTTTTCAATCATTCCCAGGAGATTGTTATTCTTAAACGGTTTTTTGAGAAATCCTGAGGCGCCCAGTTTATCGCAGCAATCTTTTATTTCATCACTTGACTGCCCTGTCATTAGAATAACCGGAATTTTTATATTATTTTTTTTCATGTATTTCAAGAGATGGATCCCGTCAAAATTTGGCATTCTGATATCGGACAGAACCAGATCATAATGTTTCCTGGCAATCGACATAAGAGCGCTGATTCCATCGTTGGCGACATCAATCTGAAAATCGCTGTCTTTTAGATTTTCCATAATTAAAAATTGATCGTCAGGGTCATCATCGACAAGTAAAATAGAGGCGCGGGACTTGCTATTTTTCGACACAGCTGCCGGCTTGAGTAATTCATCGAGCAGTTCGTCCAGCGGCACCGTGGCAAAAGTTGATCCATAATCAGCCATGGCGTAAGGAATAATCAGTTCGTTATTATGAATTATCGAGCCACAGGAATAGATTACGTTTGGAACATACCCTTCACGCTCCTCTTCATTGGGTGATAAAAGCGGCTCGCGCAGTTTGCCGATTACCTTTGTAGGATCTTCCAGATCAAGTAAAACAGCGCCCAGGCAATACTTTCGCATCGGACCTACGCCGTGGGTAATAACCAGCCAGCCTTTTTCAGTTTCGATTGGAGAACCGCAATTCCCGATCTGAATGAATTCCCACGGGTATTCCGGCTCCTGTATCATTTGAGCTTCACGCCAAAGATTTATTTTATTGGAAAACATTATATAGTTATTGACACCGTCAATCCGCGCCAACATCACATATTGTCCTTTTATTTTGCGTGGAAACAGCGCCAGACATTTGTTTTGAGCATATTCACCGTTGATCGGCATGTCCTTGAAATGGTAAAAATCCTTAGTCCCAATCAATTTTGGTAAAATGGCGAAGCCGTCATAGGCGGTATAGGTGGCATAATATGTCACGCTGCCGTCATCGTCAACAAGCCGAACAAAGCGCGCATCCTCGATGCCGTTACTTTCCGAATATGAGACCGGATAGATTACTCTTTCGGATATGGATGTATCCAGCGAAAATGTCACTTCATAGTGGGAATCGGCTAACCAGTTTATTTCCTGAATAACCTTCTTTTTACCGTAAGTCGGTTTGATATCCTTCATGGTTTCGGCAATGCTGGCTTGCAACTCGCCGTAAATGAACTTGTCACCCAATTTATCCATGATCAGACCGATGATATCCTTGTGGATGTTCATTTCATCCAATTTTTTCATAAACATCTTTTTATCATAGACATGGCGCTTAACGACTTCGGGTACGTCTACCAACGGACCCGGTTTTTTAAAATGAAAATCATTTTTTATGTCAATAATGCCCGATCGAAATGCGATTGAGGAAATATGCCCCTCGCCAGTGGCGCGGAAACTCAAAATCACCCGCTTTTGTCCTTCTTCCAAATCCGTTTGATCGGGGTGCTCAACAATAGAAGGATTAAAAAATGCCGCCGATTCAACCGAATATTCCATTGTGAAATACGAACCTATCAGCAATTTCTTGTCCTTAGATAAATGCCGTGCATCTACACCGATAGTTTCCAGGATATATTCTACTCTCTTGAAATGGTTCTCAAATATTGTTGTAATATTGCGGTGACGATTGGAAAAGTTGCGCAATACCTGAGTGAGAGTAAAAGTGGTCTCCTCATCGGACATGTTCAGGACTTGCTTTATGGTAGCAGCAACCCGCTTATCGTTGCCAGGTAAATTTAAAAAGAGCGCAATCACTCTCTTTGGATCAGGTAGAAATTTAACCGATTTTCGCTTAATTTTAATCGCCATCTTTAATCAACTCCGCAAATTTATTTTTCAAAATCCAATGTATTTAAAATATAGTCTAATCTCATCGCATTAAACTTTCAACACCGCTAATTTTAATTAATATTTTGTCATTTCTCAATATAAAAAGGTGACTATGCAAGAAAATTGAAAAATAAATGGAGTGGTGGATCGGCACAAATTTCAAATTTCAGATTGGAGATTGCTCTAAAGGAGCCCCTTCGGGGCAAATTGGAGATTTCAATCTGTCCAAATAGATATTCACTCACAAAGCTATCTGCAATCGTGCATAATACTATTCAATGCCGTCATTGCAAGTAAAACGACCAGACCGATTACTGCGGTTAATAGCCCGAAAACCGGAATGATCAGCCCCGACGTGAAATAGACGCCAAGACAGGAACCGATAATATCCCAGGCATAAATATTTCCGGCAGATCTTGCCGGCGTCGAGTCGGAAATTTTCTTCATTAATAAACTCAATAAGGGAAATGTTATCCCTGAAATAACACCGCAGCATAGGACAAAACCAAATATCAGGGGCGCTACAAATCCGCCCCGGCTGACACTACTCATTAAAAATATTGTACCCACAGAAATTGCGATCAATACAAAAGTCAGAAAGATGAATTGTCTAAGTTGTGGTTCTCCAAAATAGCGCCGGTGAGCGATGGCGCCCGCTCCCGCCCCAAACATAAACAGTAGCGTAATCAATGCAATTTTAAGATATAAACCACCGACATAACTCTGTAACAGAATAATCAGGACGGTCTCAAGGCTCATGATACAGAACCCGACGACCGCAATATTAAATTTCAGTAAATAACCTGTATAACGTCTTATCCGGATACCAATCAATAATCCTGAAACTAAGACTATTGCTGCTAATCCCGGGTATAGCGGGCCGATTTTATCCAAACTCAGATAAATTGATTTTAACCAGCCGTCTGTTGATTGATCCCAGAGAATAGTATTATAAAAATAGCCCACCGGTTTAAGTAAGCGGTTTACTCTGTCTACAGATTCTGTATTGATTGAAGCGCTAAGAAACCGGATTTTTTGTTCTGATAATCTGTCTTTCAGATAATAATCCCGAATATAATTCGTCTTTATTTGGGTTGTCTTTATTCGCTCGTTGATAAATTTGTAGTCATTTTGTACAAGGCTATCGGATGCCAGCAAATGAACGGTTTCACCGGGAATCCAGCATACTGACCTGAATACCTTTGAGGCGGTATTTTCCATGGTTTTCAAAAATCCCCC
>DPVY01000118.1 GCA_003527965.1 Fidelibacterota bacterium | reverse complement strand
CAAAATGGTCAAGATATTTCAAAAGGGATATTAAGAGTTTAAATTTTGGATCGGAAATATTCCCCAGCCCTCTTTCCAGAGCAGCTACACTGAATCCGCTTTCGCGAAGATCAACGATAATCTGCTGAAGTAAACCCACTGAACCGGTTTTAAAACCGGAAATGCCGCCCGGATTTTTCAGGAAATAATTAAACAATAAAAACCACTCTTCACCGGTAGACATAATTTGGTACGACCGGCGCCGCCAGTCCAGAATTCGGTTTGCCCATCCGATATAAGTGCCCATATATATTTGACCGGGCATGGTGTATTTTAGATCTCTTAACAGGGATTTTTTTAGACGCCGAATATGGCGAACCGATGGCAACAGGAAATCGAGTTTGTCGCCGGATTGGGCACTCTCCCTTATACGCTGTATAAGTTGCGGTTGATAAACAGGTGCGTAAAAACAGGTTACTTCAGACATGGTATTTTAATCTAACTGAAATCAGGCTGAGAGCCAAGGTTTTCCAGGTTCAAAATGACAAAAAAGCCTATTAATTTTCATTTTTTTCGGCAAAATGTTGTAATAATAATATTTTTTGTAAAAAAGCTTTTGCAATGTTCAATTTTTTATTATAAAATGTCTTGTTATTTGAGTTTGATAGATATTCGTTGAATATTTATCAAGAAGGAAGTCGTTTAATCACTTAGTTACGTTGCTTCTCTTGAAGATCCCAATGTTTAAATTTACCGGGTAATGTTGCCTAACCGCAGACAACCTCGTATGTTAGGCATTAATCCTCATAGAGAAGTTCGCAAGGAGAATTTTGATGGAAGGTAGCAAACTTTATGTTGGCAATTTGAAGTATTCAGTCACCAATGAACAGCTGGAAGAGCTTTTCAAAGAATGTGGTGAAGTTAAAAATGTCAATATAATCACCAACAAAGGCTTTGGTTTCGTTGAAATGGGAACGCCTGAAGAAGCCGAAAAAGTAAAAGAACTTTTTGACGGAAAAGATTATGATGGTCGGACACTTAGAATCGATGAAGCACGTCCGCCAAAACCCAGATTCTCAAGAGATTCTGACAGACGGTATTAAAAAATTTAGTTGTTAATCTACTAAAATAATTAATATTATCACTCCCAACTGATACTCAATAAGGTTGGGAGTGATAGTGTCTCATTTAAGATCGGTTATCTTATATAATTTATCTGATTGGCGGATTGTCGATTCCAGCGGTATTGTGCAGTATTCGCCCTTAATCGCCTGAGATACGGATTTGTCATCGATTCTGATCTCTTTTATCTCTGACTCAATAATTCCGGTTGTCGGTCCTGTTACCAGAATTCTATCGCCGACTTTCAACGACTTGGTTTCGATTAAGAATTCAGCAATCTTTATTTTCTGAAAATAGTTAATGCCTTTTCCGATATAAACTTTTTTTCGGGTTGCCTGAGACCCATATCTCTTACTCCATTCTCCCAACCGTTGCCCAAGATAATATCCATCCCAGAAACCACGGTTAAATACTGTTTTCAATCTTTCAACCCAGCCATCAATTTTCTCTTTGGAATATGTTCCGGCTAATATGGAATTTACAGCCTCAGAATAACATTGAGTGACGGTGTAGACATATTCCGGCGAGCGGGCTCGCCCTTCAATCTTCAGTACCGTGACACCGGCTGCTAAAATCTTATCCAAAAAATGAATCGTCAACAAATCTTTGGGCGACATAATATATTCGTTGTCGATTTCCAGTTCATCTCCGGTTTCCGTATCTCTGGCTGTATAAGATCGACGACATATTTGCAAACATGCCCCGCGATTAGCCGAGTAATTAGCCTGATGCAGTGAAAGATAACATTTGCCGGAAATCGCCATGCAGAGTGCGCCATGTACAAACATCTCAATCCGGATGAGCTCTCCCGAAGGTCCCGTAATCTGTTCTTTCTGAATCGCTTCTGATATTTCTTCCACCTGGTCGAGTGTCAGTTCCCTGGCAAGAACAATAACATCTGCAATCCTGGAGTAATATCGTACCGACTCAATATTGCTGACATTTGCCTGGGTGGATAAATGAACCGACATGCCCTGTTTTTGAACGTAATCAAACACCGCCGGGTCGGATGCAATGATCGCATCGACGCCACTCTGTTTCGCTGCATCGACAATCCCCCGCAGTATATCCAGATCGCGATTGTACATGACGGTATTCAATGTCAAATAGGTTTTAATTCCTTTTTCAGCGGCGATTTCGACAATTTTCTTTAAGTCCGCTAAGGTAAAATTCTTCGAAGAGCGGGAACGCATATTGAGCTTTTCGACGCCAAAATAAACCGCCTCGGCGCCGCCCTGAATCGCCGCTTGCAGGGATTCATAAGACCCGACCGGCGCCATGAGTTCAATGTCTTTACGGGTAATATTTTTCATGTTATCAAGTTAGCGATTCGGGTCCATTTATACAAAAGTAACCGAACAAATTCATTGCCCATAACCCTCCATTCTACTACCTTTAATAATTGAAATTTGTGAGGGCTTATGAAACGAATACTAATTTATTTATCAATTCTCTTCCTTTGCGCCTGTTCATCAAAAAAAGATGCGGAAACCGGAACAATCAATTTTCAAATCAGCGAATTTTCCGAAGCGCAGGTTCTGGCCCGGGATACCGGCAAACTGCTGCTGGCCTACTTCTACACGGACTGGTGAGGCTCCTGCAAACGATTAGACCAGTTGGTCTTCAAGACAAAGGATTTCGCAGACTATATTAATACTAACTATGTAGCCCTCAAATTAGATGGCGATACCGACTCCGGGCGCAAACGGCGCAACCAGTGGCTGGTACCCGGCTACCCGACGATTATTTTCTTCACTTTCGACGGTGAAGAGATTGACCGAATTGTCGGATTCAACGGCAATAAAGACGAGTATTTTCAGTTGCTCAAAGACTATACCAACGGTAAAAATACGCTCAGGGACCTGCTGTCGCGGCTGAAAACCGGCGCCGATAATGCACAACTCAATTTTGACATCGCCAAAAAATACAACGACCGTGGCGACGATAAAAATGCTTTAATCTATTTTGAAAAAGTACTCGCCCTGGAACCGGATCACAGCTCCGAGATGTATCTGGAAGCCGAATACAATATCGCCGAGTCAAAAGCTTATAGTGAAGATGATCCCGCGTATTTGCAGCATTATGCTAAAAACTGCCGCAATAAATATCTGAAATACTCCGCCTACAGCAGTCTGACCCGCTTTTTCCACCTGAAAAAGGACCAGGCAAAAGTTATCAGCACCTACGAAGAGGCGCTGACCGAACTGCCGCACGACGCCTCCATGATGAACAGCTACGCCTGGTATATTTTCCAGAATAAGGTTAATGATTACTACGAGCGGGGTATCGCGGTAGCAAAAAAAGCCCTGGAGATCGAACCGAAAGCCGATTCTATCTGGGATACCCTGGGGCAACTGCTCTTTGAAGCCGGATACACCGACGAAGCGATTGAGGCTATGCAGAAGGCGGCGGATTTGGCGCCGGACGAATCATCCTATAAAGAGAATCTGGAACGGTATAAAGCAGCCAAAACATAATCGATTTTCTTATTAAGACGATCGTCCTGATAATCATAAAAGCCCGTCGTTTTTTATCTGGCGTCTACGCTCCTGCGTTGGCACTAACATGATATTTTGCCCGTCTAAACACCGGAGTGTAGAAGCGATTACACCTGTCAGGTTTATTAGATTCTTTTCATTCGGATGAGATCAATTCTGTAAACCTGACAGGTGTAGGTATTGTATCCTTAACTTTTACCGGCAAATGAAAGCAGTCTGGTATCAGACGATAAGTGTAAATCTCTGTAAAAGAGGGCTATCTCCATTCGTCCGGTTATAGACGTGGCAAAACTGATTCTCAATGAAAAGGGCTACTGTATTTTGAAGTTTGGTGTACATTGTTTTCTACACTTTAGACCTGACAGGGAAAAGAAAACCTGTCAGGCCTTTACATTCCATCATTATATTCCGTCGGCGGCAGGGCTAAATCCCGGATCGCTTTATCGGTTCCGTCATGATCTTGTTTTGATTCACTTGGA
>DPVY01000047.1 GCA_003527965.1 Fidelibacterota bacterium | reverse complement strand
ATAAAGGAAGCCGTAAAAGAAACCGACGTTATTTTTATCGCGGTCGGTACACCGATGGGCGAAGACGGTGGTGCCGATCTGCAATATGTACTCGCGGTTGCCGAAGATATCGGTAAATACATGAACCATCCGGTTATTGTTGTCGATAAATCCACTGTTCCTGTGGGAACTGCTGATAAGGTCAGGGCAAAAATTGCCGAAGTTCTGAAATCAAGGAAAGTCGATATTGACTTCGATGTGGTCTCCAATCCTGAATTTCTGAAAGAGGGCGCGGCGATAGAAGATTCTATGAAACCCGATCGGGTTGTCATAGGCGCGGATAATGCTGAATCCATGGAGATCATGAAGGAACTCTACCGCCCCTTCACCATGAACCACGAGCGCTTTATCGGTATGGACATTAGAAGCGCGGAAATGACTAAGTATACTGCCAACGCCATGTTGGCAACGAAGATCAGCTTCATGAATGAAATCGCCAATATCTGTGAACTGGTTGGCGCCGATGTCAATAATGTCCGTCTGGGAATCGGTAGTGATCGCCGCATCGGTTATTACTTTATCTATCCCGGCACCGGCTATGGCGGCAGTTGCTTTCCGAAAGATGTGCACGCATTGATTAAAACCTCCCAACTCAATGGCTATCAGCCGCGTTTGCTGGAAGCGGTGGAATTAGTCAACGACGATCAGAAATTGGTTCTGGTGAAAAAAGTCGTTCAGCGTTTCGGCGAAGATTTGAGCGGGAAAGCTTTTGCGGTCTGGGGTCTGGCTTTCAAACCCGGTACTGATGATATGCGCGATGCACCGGCTATTACCATTGTCAAAGAACTGGTAAAGCGCGGCGCTAAAATCCGGGCTTATGATCCCAAAGCCGTTGAACAGGCTCAAACCTGCTATCTTAAAGATGTCGAAAATATCCAATATTTCGATTCAAAATATGATGCTTTGAACAATGCCGACGCCCTGCTGCTCATTACCGAATGGAAAGAATTCCGCAGTCCCGATTTTGAGGAAATGAAAATGCGTCTGAGCAAGCCGGTTATCTTCGATGGAAGAAACCAGTATGATACCGGGCGAATGAGCAATTTGGGCTATGACTACTATCAGGTAGGTAAAAAAGCATAACCGGTCGTTATGAACTTCAGTATATTCAATTAATATTCTTATCCACAAATTACATGAACCTGCCCGACACAGGCGGGGTAACACTAAAATAATGAACACGTACCGTCAAATAATATATTAGAGGTAAAAACGGGAACTGAAAGCGGAGAAATTACTAATTATTACTTAAGGTGAAGAGCAACGAATAACCGTCAAATCTGAAATGATTCAGATAACCCCCATCTGGAAATGGCTGCTGGAAGAATAAGAAAGGAATTATTTTCATAAGGACTAAGGGAATAAGGTATACGGGGCAGTTATTGTAAAGTAGTCGTATAGTTGTTGTATGTGTTTTGTGCTTTCGTTCCAGCTCCATGTAATACAATCAAATACAATCCACTAATGATGACTTTTATATTATTCCACCGGGGTTTGTGCTCTTTGTGTGATATTTCTTCTCTTAATTTTGATTATTCCTGTAAGTGAACCGTTTATAGAAAAGATGTGGATTGAGTATTGGTATGGTTGTAATTCTCGCTATTTTATTTGTTTTGGGTCTGGCTGGCTACCTGATTTGGCGCCGGCGCTATGGGTATCCGCCGCGAGAATTTCCGGTGATACTCGCTTATCACAAGGTGGATAACCGTTTCGAGTTTGGCATTACGCGCACGACAGTAGCACAGTTTCACCGCCAGATGCAATACCTATCCCAAAACGGTTTTAAGGTAATTCGACCCGATCAATTATTCGCGGCTGATTCTATTGCCAATCCGGTTTTACTGACCTTTGATGATGGCTACGAGGAGTTCTACCGGACAGCTTTTCCGATTCTGCAGGGATACGATTTTCCAGCGCTGATATTTCTAATTACGGATTACGTTGGTAAACTCAATCTCTGGGATGCGAATTTGGGATGGATTCGGTTCCGGCATTTGGATTGGAACCAAATTCGGGAAATGAGTGAATCCGGGATCGTTTTTGGATCACATACCCGAACCCACCGCGATCTGACCCGGCTTTCCGGTGTGGAAATCTATCGCGAACTGGCTGAATCCAAAGCCGTGATCGAAGAAAAACTTGGTAAAAGGGTGGATTATCTATCCTATCCATTTGGAAATTACGATGCGCGCGTCATCGAGATCGCCAAAGAGCTGGGCTATACCGCTGCATTTAGCCTCTATCCCCGGCACTCTAATCAGATCATCGAGCCCTTTGCCCTGCAGCGTACCAGTACATATCTGCACGATATCCGCTTTAGCTATGCGATCAAAGTCAGGCAATGTTATTCGCGGCTCTACTGGGCGCAGGATATGTTGGGCAGGACTATCAATTGGTTCTCCTATGGTACGATTGCATACACAGATCTTAAGGAACGATTACGAAATAAAGCCTGATGGGAAGATGGACTCATATCTCGGACGGAAATTGAGAGGAATCGGCATTACATAGAGATGGACACCCAAAACTCGTCATCCAAAACGACCCGTACGGAAAGGGTGGAGCGATTTTATAATCGGCACGCCGGGCGCTATGAGTCCAAATTCCGGTTGCCGTTCCTGCGCCGGATTCGGCAGCAGGAAGAACGCGAAATTCGGAAATTCCTGAAACCGGGCGGTATCGCAGTTTTCACGGCGCCCGCGCTATCTCTGTCCGGATGTGCCTATTGGCTCTATTCACTGCTGCGCAAAAGGGTCGGGATGCATCTCTTCTCACGGTGCGATTTACGAAACTTATTTCGGGATCGTCAGCTGCAGATTATAGAGATAACCGATGCCGGCTGTACACTTCCCTTTATGTAAGTGACGCAAATAGCAGCCGTGCGACGGGACGACGACCGGTAAGATAACCCGATTTGATCAGAAAGCATAAACCAAACACTCCCGTTTGATTTTTTATGAAAATTAGATTTGCTATAGCAGACGCAGACAAATTTAATCCTCACCACCATAACCGCTTCAGCGGTTTTTTTGTTTTATACGCCGTGTTAATGTGAATAGGGGCGAGGCTAACACATACGCAGTCATTCTCCCCGGTCAGCCCCATTTTACATTGGCAGTTGTTTGGATTTTAGTCTCTTATTGAAACTGTTCCTCAAATGTTCCGACTCAACCGTCTATTTTGGCATCACTTAAGATGTCAGAAAAGAGGGAGAT
>DPVY01000009.1 GCA_003527965.1 Fidelibacterota bacterium | reverse complement strand
AGGAGATTTTTGAAGGGATGAAGGCTCAGCGCTCCAAAGACGGACGCATTTGGCTTTTCCGACCAGAAGAAAACGCCCGGCGTTTTCAGGATTCGGCGCGACGTATGCTGATGCCGGAGATTCCGGAAGAGCTGTTTATTCGCGGTGTTAAGAAAGCTATACTGGCCAATAAAGAGTATGTGCCGCCCCATGGAACCGGCGCATCTCTGTACATTCGACCTTTTATGCTTGGCATCGGTGAAAACCTGGGCGTCAGACCTGCTCCGGAATATATCTTTATTGTATTTGTTACGCCGGTAGGTCCCTATTTTAAGGAAGGATTTAAACCGATCAGCCTCAAAGTGGAGACACATTTTGATCGTGCTGCGGCCCATGGAGTTGGCGCGGCAAAAACAGGCGGCAATTATGCTGCTTCACTGTTTCCTTTGAAGCAGGCCAGAGAAGAGGGCTTTAATGATGTCGTATACCTTGATTCTGTAGAACATAAATATTTTGAAGAGTCGGGCGTGGCTAATATCTTTTTTGCTTTAAAAAACGGTACTCTTGCCACGCCGAAGTCCGATGCTATTTTAAATAGTATTACTCGTCGGTCTTTAGTACAGATTGCCCGTGAGGATTTCGGTTATACCGTGGAAGAGCGGCAAATAAGTGTTGCTGAAATCGATAATTTTGTAGAAGCCGGCGCTTGCGGTACGGCTGCGGTCGTTACTCCAATAGGAAGTCTCGGGTATAAGGGGGAAATACATAAATTTTATGCCGACGGAAAAGAACCCGGTCCCACAACTCGAAAATTATATGAACGTTTGGCAGCCTTGCAGATAGGTGATGTCAAAGATACCCGCGGCTGGCTGGTAGAGGTGGAATAAAACGAAACCCGTAGTCGGGATTTTTGATAAAATATTTGTAAAATTGAGGTTGATATGGTTATTGATAATTTTAAATGGGACGATCTTGATAAAGATGGGATGACCTATCTGATGTCCCATAGAAAAGAGGTGGTGAAAAGTTACCAGAAAATGGTTGGTAATTTAGGGAACCATCTTGACGAAAAAACACGGCAGCTGATCATGCTGGCGATCCAGGTCAACAGCCCGACACCCGAAGCAATTAAAATTATCATACCCAAAGCCATTCGCGCCGGCGCCAACCGGGATGAAATTATCGATACCCTGATTCTCACGATTCCGGTGGTCGGGTTATCGACCGTATTGAAAATGTTGTCTTTTGTGCTGAAGGAATTAGAATCCATCGAGAAAGCCTATGGCGATCTGCGCTGATTCTCAGTTGTGGGAATCAAATATAACTTTCCGTAGATAAAAAGACCTGATTCCGGTAACTCTGACGGAAATTGTTATCACTCAGGTTTTATTTTTCCAATCCAAAGCGCCTACGGGACAAGCCTCGAGACACTCTCCACAATCTTTACAATAAAGCGGAAGTGCTTGATTAAAAGCCGTGTCAAGATAGGTGCCATATCCCCGGTCCTTAAAACCCAACAGAGATTTATTGACAACATCTTTACATATTTTAACACAAATACCGCATTTAATGCACTTATTACGGTCCAGAATTATCTCGGGATGGCGTGTGTCATAGTTGTGATGCAATTTTTCACCGATAATCGCTTCGGGATGGGCGGAGTATAGTTCGGAAAAATCTTTTAATTTACAATCGTTTTTAGCCGTACAACTGCATTCCAGGCATCTTTCACCTTCCCGGGCGATTTCTTCTTCGGTGAAAGTTTTTGTCACCTCTTTAAATGTTGTTTTTCGTTCGGCAAGTGGAATCAGATGTTGCTTCTGCCGGTCATTCCGGTTGATATCGCGCAGAAGGACGAGATCTTCCGGTCTGAGGGACTGCCAGTGTCCGCGGGATACGTTGATTGTATAGGGTTCTTGATAATTTTCATTATTAAGATGGGCAACAATTCCCAGGGCGGCGCGTCTGCCACCGGCAACCGCTTCTACCACCGTAGCGGGTCCGGTTACGCAATCACCGGCGCTGAAGATTTTTTCGGCCATCTGGTTATTGTCTTTATTTACTTCTATATCACCCCAGCGGTTGTGGATCAGATCTTTTGGAACAACGGTTTTTTGCCCGATCGCCGCGATAATTGTATCGGCTTCCACGTCAAATTCGGATCCGGCGATGGGAATCGGTCTTCTTCTCCCGGAGGCGTCCGGCTCGCCCAATTCCATCTGAATACAGGCAAGTATCTTTTTGCCGTTCACTTCTTTGAGTTTAACAGGAGCCGTAAGAAATTGAAACCGGACGCCTTCATCACGGGCTTCATCGATTTCAATCTGTTCGGCGGGCATTTCCTTCTCTGTCCGACGATAAAAGCAATAGACCTCAGCGCTTCCAAGGCGAACGGCTGTGCGCGTGCAATCCATCGCCGTATTCCCGCCGCCAATCACTATTGTTTTGCCGGGACTGGCGCCACTCCAGCCATTCCGGGCAATGGTTTCGAGCCAATTGATTCCGCCGATAGCCATCTCTTCCCCCTCGGCTCGCATTGGCGTCGGTTGCCATGAGCCGACGGTAATAGCTATAGCGTCGTAATTGGCCTTTAATTCTTCAAGACTCAGATTTTCTCCCAGGGCTCTGTTGCAATGAATCCTGATCCCTCCCATTTTGGCGAAGTGGGCGATCTCTTTGTCCACTATTGCTTTGGGTAACCGATACTCCGGTATTCCATATCTTAGCATTCCTCCCGGCTGAGGCATTTTTTCATAGAGATCAGTGGCAATCCCCTCCAGACGTAAATAATAGGCAACCGCCAGTCCGGCCGGGCCGGCGCCTACTATGCTCACTTTCCGCCCGGTTAACTCGGGCAATTCTTCCATATATCTGTCATAAAACAGATCCGCCGCCAGCCTTTTAAAATCGTTAATGGCAACAGCCTTATCCGTGACATTTCGGCGGCAGTCTTTTTCACAAAACCGGGGACAGACGCGCCCGATCGACATTGGCAGGGGAATGCGTTCCTTAATGATTTTCAAGGCCTCAAGATATTGTCTTTTTCTACCGGCACGAACATACTCTTCAACTCTGGCATGGGCGGGGCAGGCAATCGTACAGGGCGCTTCGCAGTCGCCGGTATGCTCCGATAAAAGCAGATTTAAGGCGGTTTGTCGCATGGAAAAAACTTCTTCGGATTCAGATTCGATCTCCATGTTTTCTGTGATCGATGACGAACAACTGGGCATAAAACGGCCCGTTTTTAAATCTTTGACAACACAGACAAAACAGGATGTATTATGCGTGATTTTTTCGTGGTGGCAAAGCGTGGGAATATGAATGCCATTCTCTTCGGCAACTTCGAGAATGGTTTTGCCTTCTTCCGATTGGTATGGTTTATTATCAATTTTAATGTTAATTCTGGCCACTGGCGCCTCCTCTTGGAACTCTTGAAATTGTATTTACCGGGCAGACTTCTATACAGCTGTTGCACTTTGTGCAAAGGTCAGTGTTAACGACAAAATCCTCGGATATGGCATTAACCGGGCAGTTTTTCCTGCAAAGACCGCACTCGATACATTTGCTTTTATCAATAAAGACATCAACCAGGGCATTACAAATTAATGCTTCACACTGTTTGTTGGTGACATGATTCCGGTATT
>DPVY01000148.1 GCA_003527965.1 Fidelibacterota bacterium | reverse complement strand
AGCCGTTCATATTCGCCGGATTATGACTGCCGGTGATCTGGACCGCGCCGTCGATATCCATTATGAACATACTATAATAGTTGGTAGGCGTCGGAACAATACCCAAATCAATCACATCCACACCGGTAGCAAGTAATCCTTGTGTAAATGCCTTTTTGAGTTGCGGTGTGGAAAACCGCACATCGCCGCTGATGGAGATGGTTTTCCCACCCTTTTCTCTGACATAGGTTCCAAATCCTTTCCCCAAAAGAACAACGACATCTTCGGGAAAATCCTCTTCAACGACACCGCGAATATCATATTCACGAAAAATATAAGAATTCATTCTTCTATCTCCTTTAAAACGTTATTTTACCAAGCACAACAGGATGATCTGCTCCGGTGACTTTGGGCACATTACCGGCGACGCCCCAGACTGAGACCGCCGCCAAAACCGCAAAGGCAAAAGCCTCTTTCTCTTCACTGCCAACACCATATTTATCGGTCCGGTTAACCGGAACATTCTCAAACAATTCGGCAAGGTAACTAATCAGAACCGGATTATCGGCGCCACCGCCGCTGACAATGATCTCATCCAAAGGATAGCGTTTTTCAAAAAATTGCCTGTAGTTAAAAAAAATCGACTCCGCTGTAAACCGCGTCACCGTCGTGATCAGATCCGGGTAATCATTATCCGCAATGTTGAACCTCCGGATTACTTCGGTTACAAAATCTTTTCCGAAAACTTCCCGCCCGGTGGATTTTGGCAGTGGCGCTTTTATGTAGGGATGGTCTAACAAATATTTCAAAACATCCCGCCTTACCTGCCCCTTTTTTGCTATTTCACCGTCTTTATCATACGTCAATTCACCCTTGCTCGCTAATTGAACCGCAATATCAATTAGTGAGTTTCCGGGTCCGGTATCCAGAGCGTAGATATCATTAACGGAAATTGCATTGTAAGGAACTAAGGTAAAGTTGGCAATACCGCCAATATTCAGCACAAGCAGATTCTTTTGGTATTTTTTAAAAAGCAGATAATCTATAAAAGGTACCAGAGGCGCCCCGGAGCCGCCGGCAGCCACATCCCGAACCCGAAAATCCGATACAACGGGCACGTTAAACCGTTCCGCTAAAACGGAGGCTTCGCCAATTTGTAAGGTCGAATTTCGGTGAATGTGCCAAACCGTTTGCCCATGGCTCCCAATGAGTTGAAAATCATCGGCTGACAGTTGAAATTTATCTAAAAACCACTGGATAAAATCGCCGTATTTCCGGGCTATATCAAAATTCATCCGGCATATTTCAGCGGTGTTCGCCACCGGTAATTGCAGCAACCGCTCCCTGTAATCAATTGGATATGAATAACTTGCATAGTGTTCGATGCGTGCCTCAATCTCAGAACCGCTCCGGTTGACTTTAGCCAGACAAATATCGAGACCATCCATGGAAGTTCCCGACATTAGTCCCAGAACATTTAGACTGTTTCCCCGATGTAATTCCCAAATTGACTTCATTTAAAAGCTACTTATCCTTTTTATTAACAGACTTGTCAGATTTTTTTAGCGGGTCCCTCAAAGGCAAATCGAATAAAGCCGTTGTGCTCGGCGATTAGTTCCCTTGCTTTTTCGAGAGACACGTTCATTTTCACCATCACAACCGCGTCTTTAACATGCTTATCGGCAGCCAGCAATGCCTGATATGCTTCATCGTAAGACAAGCCGGTCAATGTCGCAATAATCCGCGTTCCGCGATCCACCAGTTTTGAATTAATCGCCTGGTGATCAATCATATAGTTACCATATACCTTGCCCATCTTGATCATCGCCGTGGTTGTAATCATATTCAAAACCATTTTCGTCGCAGTACCGGCTTTCATGCGGGTTGAGCCGGTAATCAATTCGGGTCCGACTAATACTTCGATAAAAACATCCACATCCTTTTCCACGCCCAGCCCCTCTTTGGGAGTGCAGGTAAAAAAGATGGTTTTGCAACCGATGGATTTGGCATATTTTAACGCTCCGTGGACGTAAGGCGTCGTGCCTCCGGTAGCAATACCCATCACCACATCATTTTTCTGCAGATTGATTGCCTTGCAATCTTCCTCACCCTTTTCAGGATAATCTTCAGCCCCTTCCACGGCTTCCGTCAGGGCTTTTTTCCCGCCGGCAATCATGCCCTGCACGAGCTCTTTCGGCACCGAAAATGTCGGCGGAATTTCACTGGCGTCCAGCACTCCCAGACGCCCGCTGGTTCCGGCGCCGAAATAGCGCAAATGACCACCGTTTTTAAAGGCATTCACGACAATATCCACGGCTTTGCTTATTTCAGGAATAGTTTTCCTGATCGCCAAATGAATGGTTGCATCTTCTTCATTGATCATCTCAACAATCTGCTGAGTAGACAGCGTATCGATTAAAGCGCTCTTAGGGTTAATTTTTTCGGTAAGGATATTACTGCGATTGACAATTTTGACCATTTATCCTGTCCTTTTCTTTCAATATATTAATAATCTACACGTCAGATTTTTTACACGGTATAAAATATAAAAATCTGTGATTTATTAAAAGAAGGTTATTTTCTCTTTTTAGGAAATTGAACTTATTTTGATCCGGTTGCAGTTTTACTGCTATTTCTTTAATAAAACACTAAATCTTTTTATTGTATCGGCAACATAATTTTTGTTTATATTGCATATAAACTTAATGTTTCGACTTCTCCAGTCAAGACTTTTTATTTGATCTGATAAAATAACGCCTTCAACTTGTATATTATCAGGAAGGTGAACCTCAAAAGGATAACCTTTAATTTTATTTGTAATCGGAAAAAAAAGGGTAAGTCCCACTTTTTGATTGTATTTTTTAGGAGATACTACTATCACGGGTCTTTTCCCCGCTTGTTCGTGACCTGATTGTGGAGTAAAATTTAACCAAACAATATCACCTCTATCCGGAACATATCGCTCAGTCATTAAATCAATTCCTTTCCAACCGGTTCTCCAAAATCTGCTTCAGTATGGATATTTGAACTGTCTATTTTACTTAAAAATGAATCAAGGGAATATTCATTTTCATTACTTATCGGAGAAATAACTAACTTATTCTTTTGTAAAGATAGATCTACTTTGGAACCATTTGAAATTTTTGTTTGATCTGCAAAAGATTTTGGTATTCTTACAGCCAGGCTATTGCCCCATTTTTGTACTACCGTATGCATTTTAAAAAACCTCCTATATGTTTCTACATAAAAGATACATTGAATTGGAAAAAGAAGCAATCTATTTTTCAGTTTGTGTGTCAGGCTAACGTAAGTTCATCTACAGAAATATACTGATTTTCAGCGGAAATTACACAAAAATAAAGAAGAGACAGCTATGACATTTCATCTCCCTCTGCTCCCACTTTGACGCTGCGCGATCGGGTGCAAAACAGAATTGTTAGACCCAGTTTATTGATATATTAAATTGGATGGATTCGTAAAAAGTCATA
>DPVY01000268.1 GCA_003527965.1 Fidelibacterota bacterium | reverse complement strand
GAAGCCGTAAAAGACGCCGATGTAATCTACACCGACGTATGGGCAAGCATGGGACAAGAAACGGAAGCCGAAAAACGCCGGCGCGATTTTATGCCGTTTCAGGTAAATACCGAATTAATGAAGTATGCTAAAAAAGATACTTATGTGATGCACTGTCTGCCGGCTCATCGCGGCGATGAAATTACCAACGAAGTTATCGATAGCCCTAATTCAATTGTTTTTGATGAAGCCGAAAATCGGATGCATGTTCAGAAGGCGATTATCGTCAAACTTATGCTCGGCTAATATCTGTCCGGCAAAAATATTAAGCCTTCCGGTAGTTGCCGCCGGAAGGCTTTTTCTATTTCATCAAATTAATAAAAGGCGTCAGATAATCAGACTGTTAAATGGATACCGACATTGGATAATAATTTTGATGTTTGTAATAAAATTGCTGATAATTTATTTTATATACTTTATATTATATGTTAATGAAATAAAGGAAAAAATATTAGCGCAAAAATTTTATATTAATTTGCAAAGCCGATTTTTATAGAAGGTGAAGTCATGGAACAAGATGAAAAATATCGTCTATTGATCGAAAACATTAACGACGGTGTCGTAATCAGTCAAAATGACAAATTCATTTTTTTCAATAAGCAATTTGCCAAAATGCTTGGATATGAGGTCGATGAACTATTAATGAAAGATTACCGGGACGTCTATACTGCCTGTGGTCTTCAGATACTACGGGAGCGAACTAAACACCGTGAACTGGGAGAAAGGGTTCCGGCTCAATATGAAACAGCATTCAAGAGGAAAGACGGCACAGAGATTGATATTGAAGCCAATGTGACCATAGTTGATTACAAAGGTGATAAAGCAACTTTTGCCATTATTCGGGATATTACGGAGCGGAAAAAAGCAGAAGAAGAAATCCGGACCCAGCGACAATATTTTGAGGCATTATTTAACAGTTCGCCGGGTGGGATTGTTTCGCTGGATATGGATGAAAAGATCGTGAACTGCAATCCCCAGTTTGAGAAACTATTCGGATATTCACGGGAAGAAATTATTGGGGAGATGATTGATGATATTATTGTTCCTGAGGATTTACTACAGAACGCCAGGGAGACCACAAAACTGGTTCAGCAAGGTGGCATTGCAGTTAAGGAGGCAAAACGCAAACGGAAAGACGGAGGATTGATAGATGTTTCGATTGGAGGCGCTCCGATTTTTGTTGACGGAAAACAGGTCGGAATTCTTGCAATCTACCTGGATATTACCAGTATAAAAAAAGCAGAACAACAAATCCAAACTCAAAAACAATACTTTGAAGCGTTATTCAATAGCGCCGTCGATGGCATTGTATCTCTGGATTTAGAAGATTGTATTGTTGACGTGAACCCTCAATTCGAGAAATTGTTTGGATATAAAATAAGTGAGATAAAAGGCAGAAATATCGATGATGTCATTGTTTCGAGAGGTGATTTCAAGGAAGCCAATGAAGTAACCCACCTTATCCAGAGAGGAGGGATTGCAGTCAGTGAAGGAAAAAGAGTTCGGAAAGACGGGAGTTTAATTGATGTATCCATTGGCGGGGCGCCGATTGCTGTAGGGGGCAAACAAATAGGTGTATTGGCTATTTATCGTGATATTACCGACAGAAAGAAAGCCGAGGGAGAACGGGAACGTATTATTCAGGATCTACAGGATGCCCTTAACCGTGTAAAAACTCTTAGCGGATTAATACCGATTTGCGCAGGTTGTAAGAAAATTCGTGATGATGAGGGATACTGGAGCGATGTGGAACTCTATATCAGTAAACATTCGGAAGCGGAGTTTAGTCACGGATTATGCAGTGAATGTATGGAAAAATTGTATCCTGAGCAATATGCCCGCTTAAAAGCACAAGGTAAATTAACCGGCAAATAAAGATTAATTAGCCGATGGCTTATTCTGTTTACTTTCTCTTTTCTCGCGACGATGGTCAATAATTGATTTTATAATAATTACCGGCAAGACAATATATAAAATTGCGTTTATGTACTGATCACAAATATTACTCGGCCAGGGGAAAGGTCGAAAAATAAAAAAATCAGTTGCATAGCCCCGGAATAATATTTCCAGAACATTTCCCGTGGCGCCGATCGTAAGACTGAGGATGATAGTGTAAATTATCCGGTTAGCGTGGTCAAGATCATCTTTCACAAGAGATCTTGCAATTGAAATAATTAAGAAACCAACAAAGAATAATCCTGCTAATGCCCAAATAAAATGGTTATTGATAGAACCGAACAGGAAATGATAGCCGGTATTGTGAGTTCGGTAAAAGTATAAAAACGGCAGGAATGTTGAGACGGTTTTCTCAAAGGGAAGGCGCGCATTGGCGATGGATTTTGTCAGAAAGTCAATGATTAATAAAACACCGCCGCCGCTAAATGCGAATATCAGATTTAATTTCCATTTTTTCATAAAATATTTCTATGTTTCGGGTTGATTGATTATTGGTGCGAGCGCCGGTATTGCTCGATAAATCGGGCTGGGTCTTCCCGGCTGCCGCGTATTTTTCTAAATAAAGTTATATATATTTTTTCTATTTCCGGATCTTCTTTCTCCGCCGTTATATTCAAAACCAGTCCTTTTAGAACATGCCCCCACCCTTCCGTTAATTCACCGGTCTGAGCCTGTATCGCTCCGAGAAGAATTAAAGCATTTTCCTGTTGCAAATCGCCATATTTAGCACATTGAGAGATCAGATTCAAAGCATATTGAAATTTCTTTTGATGATAAGCGTTCCGGGCAAGTTTTAAATATATCTGAAAATTGAGATTTTTATAAACCGAATCTGCCCTGGAAGATGAATCGGGTCTGTTTGCCCGCAGTGCTTTAAGTAAAAGTTGATTTGACAGGTTCAGAAAAGTTGTATCATTGTACCCGAGAATTGTATCCGACAATGCGATCAGTTTTTCAGGATTTTGATAATCGGATTCAACAATTATCTTTCCCAATTTCAACATCTGCCGGTTACGCAGGCTGTCAGTCTGGAAACATTGATTCATATACGGGAATATTGCCAAAGCTGCAGATGTTGTCGCTAAACCGCTGGTATTACTGACCATCTGATTTACGGAAGCGCTATCTTCAACGATTTTTGAAAAAATATACCGGTATAATAGATCCCGGGCGGGCGGGCTTATCTGCACCGGTAACAGGTCGGTTGAGAATTGCATTGCGGCATCCGGATTGCCTGGCTCTGTATTGAGGATATTTAGAACACGGCTTACCGCTTTCGGAGTGCTGTCACTTTGCGGATGATCGTAAATAAATTTAATCAGCCGGCTGACCTGCTCCCCGGGTTTCTCAATTTTTAGGATTGATTGGTATTCTTCGATTTCTTTTTTTGCCGTACACGCGTAAGTGAGGAGTAAAATAGTTGTTAATAACAGAAGGTTTTTAAGATATTTT
>DPVY01000326.1 GCA_003527965.1 Fidelibacterota bacterium | reverse complement strand
TCTCCAATCTCCAATCTCCAATTCTCCACTCCATTACTCCATTTCTCCATTCCTGATCCTTTTCGCTGCCAGTTTTACCGCTTCGATAATTTTTACATACCCGGTACAGCGACAGAGATTGCCATCCAGGGCATTCTTGATCTCGGTCTCAGACGGATTCGGATTCTCTTTTAATAGCGCAAAAGATGCCAATACCATCCCCGGCGTACAAAAACCACACTGCACCGCGCCAGCCTCCGCAAAAGCATCCTGAATGATATGAGGCTCATGTAAAGTTCCAATTCCTTTAACGGTTTTTATCTCCCTGCCAATCACCGACGCCGTCAATACCTGGCAGGAATTTACGGGTTTGTCATCAAGCAAAGTTAAACAGGCGCCGCATTCGCCCTCGAGACAACCGTTTTTCACTTCGGTAAAACCGCGGTTCCGCAAGGTCTGCAGCAAGCGTTCGTCGGGCTCAAAAGTAACCTTTATATCTTTACCGTTAACTGTAAACATTTCATCCATCTTATGTCCTCACCATCTGCACAATAATACGACCCAGTTCAATACCGGCTTTGATATTGCTGTAGTTCGGATCATCTATGCGACTGCCGGCAAATTTCAGGTTTACCAACTTTTCAATTTCAGCGGGTTTAATCTCATCAATTTTTCGGCTGCTTAAATAATCCTCTACCGCGGTGAGACGGGTAAATTTTGACACCGTTCCGACAACAACAATACGACTCTCTCTAACTTTGTCAGCCTCAACTTTAAGTAAAACGGTAAGATTAAAGACCGGCATGTCGCTCTTCGTTCGAATCTCACGGTAATGCGCCGATCGCCAATCGGCATTGTGGAATTTGACCGCCGTAATCAGTGAATTTTGGCGCAAATTGCTATCTTTTACATAATCTTCAACCGGAAAATCGCCGTTGTTTTTGCCGATTAGATTTACTTTAGCATCCAGGGCAAGCAGCGCGCCCATCAGGTCCGACCAGAGTGGGAACATGGCGATGCTGCCGCCGACAGTGATTCGGTTGCGCAAGGGCGTATTGGCGGAGTGATGCAGGCATTTTACCAGAATATGCTCCGGGTCGATTTTTTGCAATTCCGAAGCCACATCCGCGTAGGTCATCATACTGCCGATCTCGATAATACCATTCGCGGCATTTACATACCGCAATGGCAGTTGTGACAGTTCAATCAGTCCATCAACGCCGAGCAAATTTCGTAATAATAAACCTGTGCCGCCGCCATGGGGTACTACATTTTCCTGCTGTACCAATTTTTCGGCGTCGGCGAGGGTTTTGGGATAGTTCCATCTTAATTCTTTCATAGTAGTGAAATATCCACCGATTTTTATTAAATGTCAAGAAGTCCCGTCTTCTTTTATTTAAAACCGGCTTGTACTCACAGCGGGATTTCCATATATTTTTATAACTACTATAATAAAGGGAGAACAGCCATTGGAATCCACATTTTTAATCTTTGCACTTATCGCTTACGCTATTTGTCTCGGACTGTTCCTGATAAAGAACGATCAGTGGGCAGGCATCGCATTAATAATTGCTGTGCTAATTCACCTTGGAGGACTGATTGCCCGTTCAATTATCGCCCGGCACCCGCCCTTTACCAATGTGTATGAGACATTTATCCTGCTCCCTTTTTTGCTTTCCTTACGGTTGATATTCTGGAAAGAACAGATCGGTGAAAAGCCCCGTAAAATCCTGACCGGCGTAGTCATGGCAATTATTCTGATTGCATTACTGCTGCCTCAATCCCTTAAAATCCCCAGACCGCTTATGCCCGCCCTGAACAGTATCTGGATGTATATTCATGTGCCGTCCTACTTTTTCGCTTACATGGCGCTGTTGGTAGCGAGTATTTATGCTTTCATGCTGCTTTTCCGGAAAGCCGGCTCCGAATCGGCGACTGCTATCCTTCACAAATTGGATAACGAACTGAAAATTGCTTTTTTCTTCCTGAATGTCGGTCTGATCAGCGGCGGCATCTGGGCTTATGTCAGCTGGGGAAACTACTGGGCCTGGGACCCCAAAGAAACCTGGGCGCTGATCAATATAATTGTACTGGCGTTCTATTTTCATCTTCAGGCACCGACCAAACAGAAAAAAGCCGTGATCGTTATTATTACTTTATTGACTGTTGCCTTCACCTATTGGGGTGTTAGTTTTATTCTGTCGGGGTTGCATAGCTATACATAGGAGAAGAATCAGATAAAGATATTGAGCGTTTCATGCGAAGCCACTCTTGTAGCAAGTGCAAAGGCAAAAGATTAAAAAAAGAGGCTTTGGCTGTTTTAGCTAACGGTTTAAATATTAGTACAATCCAGGAGCTATGTCATAAAAATGTTAAGGCTACTATGATTCCCACTCACGTATTGAAGAATGGAGGGCACTACATTATGAGCCCGATGGATACGTTATGATAAAATTGCAAGGGACTTTATCCGACTCGGATAATATCCCGTTTGACTTATTCCAATCTTATGCTTAAAATTTAATTAACAATGATTTACACAATGACCATCTGGAATTTTATACGACAGGAAAAGCTGTCTATAAGCAGTTATCCGAGTCGCTCATGTATATGTTATAGATGTGTTATTTGTTGAAAAAGAAATAATTAGCTAAGAAAGGCTAATTAATTATGAAGAAATTACGCATCGTATCTTTAATTATTATTGGTTTTCTAACATTCACCTTGGAAGGTATGGAAGAAAATTTATCCGTAGATATCAAACTGGGCCGATTTCGAACAAATCAACATGCAGAGGATCTTCCCGAATACACTATCGGTCCTGAGATTGAAATAGAATCAAAACTTATTAGGCTAATAGGTGATACGCTTTTTACCAGCGCTTCCATCTATTCTTCTGTTTGGGACGATTTTGTAAAAAAACCTACTGAGTTATGGAATCCAAATGCAACTTGGTCAACCACCTGTATCAGTGCAGGAATCCGTTTGAAAATGAATATAAAATGGATTCATAAATTTTCTATCCAGGGATTCTACGGTTTATCACATTATTACTTTTATTACGATTATGTAGGTGGAAGCTCCGAATTTTCGACAAAAGATTATGATGACGGAGTGTGGTTCCACGGATCAATGATTATTTGTTGT
>DPVY01000322.1 GCA_003527965.1 Fidelibacterota bacterium | reverse complement strand
ACAAATGTTATTATGACCGATGCTGCAACATTAGTATCAAAACTCTGGAACTATTGCAACGTGCTCCGTGACGACGGTGTCAGTTACGGTGATTATGTCGAGCAACTAACTTATCTCATGTTCCTGAAGATGGATGACGAACAGACGAATCCGCCCTTTAATCGTGAATCCCGGGTACCCTCGGAATACAACTGGGAAAGCCTTCGGAATAAGGACGGTGATGAACTGGAAATCCACTACCGACACCTATTAGAAAAACTCGGGAAGGAACCAAGTATTATCGGAGTTATCTTCCGCAAATCACAAAATAAAATACAAGATCCTGCAAAACTAAGACGATTAATCAGATTAATTGATGATGAGACCTGGCTTGGATTAGATGTTGATGTAAAGAGCGAAACCTACGAAGGGCTATTACAGAAGAACGCTGAGGATGTTAAGAGTGGCGCCGGTCAGTACTTCACCCCACGTTCATTGATCAATGCAATTGTTAAGGTTATGCATCCTGAGCCGGGAATGACGATTATAGACCCGGCTTGTGGTACCGGTGGCTTTTTAATCTCCGCCCATGACTATATATCCCATCATCACAAACTGGATAAAGACCAGAAACGACACCTACGTCATGAAGCGCTCTATGGAATCGAAATTGCCGATTCGGTCGCTCGTCTTTGTGTCATGAATCTGTATTTGCACGGTATCGGTGGTGATGAAAGCCCAATTGCTGTTAAGGATTCACTGGAATCGGTCGGTACTGAACGCTACGATATGGTCCTTACAAATCCGCCATTCGGTAAGAAAAGCAGTATCACTATTGTGAATGGCGACGGCAAAGCGATACGGGAATCAATTACATACGAACGTCAGGACTTCTGGGCTACAACTTCCAACAAACAGTTAAACTTCGTCCAACACATCAAGTCTTTGCTGAAGATCAATGGTCGTGCTGCTGTTGTAGTGCCGGATAATGTGTTATTCGAAGGTGGCCCCGGTGAAACGGTTCGTCGCAAACTGCTCAGCGATTACGATGTCCACACACTACTTCGGTTGCCAACAGGTGTTTTTTATGCTCAAGGTGTAAAAGCAAATGTGATCTTCTTCGACCGCAAACCTGCCAGTGAAAAAGCCTGGACTGAGAAGCTGTGGATTTACGACCTGCGAACGAATAAACATTTTACATTGAAGACAAACCCCCTGACCGAATCCGATCTGGATGACTTCGTTAAATGCTACAACCCCGAAAACCGGCATGCCCGTAAGGAATCTGAACGATTCAAATTGTTCACCTATGATGAAATAATGCAGCGAGATAAAGTCAGTTTGGATATCTTCTGGCTGAAAGATGAAAACCTGGAAGATATGGATAATCTGCCCGATCCTGATGTGCTGGCAGCTGAGATAGCGGATAATCTTGAAGCTGCGTTGGAACAGTTTCGGGGGATAGTGGAAGACCTGTAAACAGATAAATGATAGAAAGAAAAAATCGTGAATTTAACTGAAATAATTGAAAACCTGCCGGATAAACCGATACTAAATATCCAGAAATCAGACGAAAATAATAAATATGACCTTTTCTTCGATAAAGAAAACCAAGAGCAACAAGCAGTTGTGATAGATGATATGTCACTTATTAATGATAAATCTCAATTACTTGATATCCAGGTAGAATTAAATAGATTGAAATATGCACAAATAAGACAGAGGCTTTCGGAAAAAAATAGAGATGTGACGAATCAGTTAAAACAAAATAGTTGGAGACCTGAATCTGAGAGAATCAAAATAGCAAATAATAGGGAGTTAAATGTCCTTAATAATGCTAAAGCAATTCTGTATCAATGGTTTCTTTCGGAGCAAATTGATTCGGAATTATTAACATGTGCTCTGGAGATTCAATTACCGAAAGTGAAGCAAAAACGTGATTTGAAAGATTTGTCTAAAGAACATATAATTGAATCCAAAACTGATAAAGTTATTTTTAAGAAAGAAGGTAGCCTGGTCTATGTGACACATAATGACAGAACGAAATATTATAAGCAAGATGGATTTAGATACTTGCATACATTATTTTCAACTCCTCAGGAGAAGATACATTCTACAAAGTTATATCATTTAACTCATTACCAATCCTTAGATAGCCAACAAAACATGATAAAAGATGATATAAACTATGGAGAATCAAATTATTACGCAATTGATGATGAAAACAGGAAGCGATATGGAAAAGAAATAAAACGATTAGAAGAGAAAATGGAAGAAGCAAATATTAATGGAAATGAAAAGTTATTTGAAAAATACCGAGCTGAAATTGAAAATATTGAGAAACATCTTCATAAACAATTTGACAAAAAAGGTAGACCAAGGAAGTTAAGCTCCGAATCCGAAAAAAACAGAGTTAATGTACAACGATTAATTAAAAGAGCATTAGATAAGATCGAACGAGAATTTCCTGATATTTATGAATCCGTAAATTCTACAATTGAAACTGGAACATATTGTTTTTATACACCAAATGACAAGCTGGATATTACTGCACTGTGACCTATCGTATTATTCTATAGTACCAAAAACATAAAATATATATAAGATCCAGAATTGTTCCATTTTTATGGAACACTACGGAACAGTTTGTTCACTCCGATTGAACGCAATAATAGGTGAGAGGAAAAGAAATCTTCTCACGGAAAAGGAGAGTGACAAGTTGGAAATTATCAGACGAAATAGAAACCAAAACGGGGTCATCCTCATAGGTTTTACCCCGATCCCTTTGATTTACATTTGTCGTCTATTTCTGTATTTGTCACTTCTAAAAGTTAATATTGTTAATATTGTTAATTCTAATTTAAACCAATCCGATCAACTAAATAGAGATATTGGTTTACTGAAGAGATTTGGATATACCATTCAGATTTTAATTAATAATATTAACAATCGAAGCCAACGGGATTGCACCTACGATATTCGTATCAAGTTCGTTTGCTTCACGAGCGGTTGTGTTCAATATTGGAATCATGATAAAACACCTAATATAAATATGATTCTGATAAATGAACTTCGTATCTATTAACGATTAATTAAGGAAAAACAAAACAATGTTAATCGCCAAGTCTTTTTCAGTAAAAGCAAAGTTTGAGGACTTAGTGCTCGAGCCAGTTGAGGCAAACGTTGCCATGGATATTATTAACCACACAATAATCCCTCTAAGTAAGAAAGGAATACTAAACCAGTTCACGACACTTATTCCATTGAAAGATATTGCCACCGCCCGTCGGAAGGAGTGGTTGGATTTTACTGGTATTGTTCAGCCAGTAGTTTTAGAATTTGACAATGATTCTCTTGAACACCAGGAAGAACGTGCCCGTAAGACA
>DPVY01000059.1 GCA_003527965.1 Fidelibacterota bacterium | reverse complement strand
ACATTAGCTGCCGCTCGATACTATGACATTAAGGATCATCCGAGTCTCAATAATCCCGGAACCGGCGAGCCTTTCCTGATTCGGATTCCTTTTGAGGTATGGGATGTTGATAACAATAAACAGATATCTATCGTCATATACGATCGTTGGGGTGATCCCACCAAAGCCGATATGTACGCTTTCCATCCTGACAACCGGATGTACTGCTGGTTTTTAGAAGAGGATTATGAAGCGACACTCACCGATCCGGTTGCTAATACCAACAGTGATCTTCTTACCTGGAATGTGGTTTTCTGGAATTGTGACTGGACAAATGGAGATAAAATTACGTTTCAGTATGACAACCCGATTCAGCTGGGGGTAGACAAGTTTACGTTCTCAACAACGGCGCCGTTATTAAGTGATGATGATGCGGCTAAGGAAGCGATTAAGAAGATTAACGTATTCCCGAATCCGTATTATGCATATAATTCACTTTCGACCAATATGTATGATAATTATGTAACTTTCACTCATCTGCCGGCTAAAGCAACCATTCGCATTTTCAACCTTGCAGGTATTCAGGTTAGGCAAATAGAGAAAATCGATCCTTCGACTCAGTTCCAGCAATGGGATCTGAAGAATGAGGCGAATCTCCCCGTTGGTAGCGGCATGTACATTGCCTATATTGACATGCCTGATCTTGGCAAGGAAAAAGTCCTGAAAATTATGGTTATTCAGAATCGGCAGATTCTTGAATACTATTGATAAAAGGGGAAAAGAAATATGTATAATATGGTTGACAAAATAGAAAGGGAGAAAAAAATGAAAAACAGAAGTGCATCCCATAGATTGATATATCTCCTGGTTATTGCATTTTTATGCAGTACCTTTATTTACGCCGGTGATGCCAGTCGTGTCGGAACTCCATCGGGAGTACAGGTACAGGTGCCGGTAGGCGCCAGAGCGCTGGGAATGGGTGGCGCCGATCTATCTACGGTTAAATCGATTGAAGCTCTTTATTGGAACCCGGCCGGTCTGGGCAATATGGAAGGACAGGCTGCGGCACTCTTTACTACACAGAATATTATAGCCGACATAAATGTAAGCTACTTTGCATTAGGCTTTAATGCAGGCAATGTTGGCGTAATTGGCGTTAGTTTAAAAAGCTTCAGCTTTGGAGATATTCCGATCACGACCGTGGATAATATGGATGGTACCGGAGGTACCTACTCGCCGACGTTTGCCACGGCGGGTATGACCTATTCAAGGCATCTTACCGATAGAGTAAGTGTCGGGGTTACCGGCAAACTTATTTATGAGAGTGTGCCGAGAGCATCCGCATCCTCTTTTGCGTTTGACATGGGTATCCAGTACAATAATCTGCTGCATGTTGATGGTTTAAGTTTAGGTGCTGTCATTAAGAACATCGGAGCCGATATGGAATATAAAGGATCCGCCTTACTTGAGAAAGCCGTTGATAAAGATGAAACTTATGAAAGCTATCGATACAGACCGGTATCATCAGACCAGATTCCTTCAACTTTAGAGATGGGGCTCAGTTATTTAATGAATATTGGCGCAGGTAATTTGTTGATCTGCGGTCAGTTTCAGAACAATAATTTTGAGCAAGATCAAATCAAAGCAGGCGCCGAATTGGGCTTGATGGATCTTTTTTATCTCCGTGGTGGATATAGTATGATAGTAAAAGATGCTGATAATCCTGATTACGGAGAATCTGTTTATGGCTTAGCCGTTGGTGCAGGTTTAAAATATCGGTTAGGCAATACGAATCTTGCGTTAGATTATGCCTTTCGTCCGGTTGAGTATTTTGGAAACAGCAATGTATTTTCGATTGGATTAGAGTTCTAAGCCTGTCGTAAATAAGCAGTGTAATAAGGTCGGGTTAGAAATAATCCCGGCCTTATTATTTTTTAAGAGAAAAGAGAAAAAGTGATATAAAGGATGAGAAAAATAGAGATCGGCAGAATGATCTTTAAAAAACATACATTTTGCCTGTTAATGCTGCTCATTAGTTCTTTTCTTTTTGATGAACTATTCGCCGAAAATATAGTTATTGAAGCTACGGTAGTTGATTCTATCTATCGGCGAGGAATTTCAGATGTGAATGTATTTATACAGGGAACGTCTGTTGGAACAATCACAGACCAACATGGTAAATTCACATTGGTTATATCTGAACAGAATGCGAACCTGAAGTTGGTTTTTAGCCACATAGCCTATTCAGTTAAAATTGTCCCGGTATCCTATTTCGATCACGAGAATATAGTATTGTTAAGAGAACACAGTATTCGTTTGCGGGAAATTGAGGTCCAAACAAAAAGACCAGCCTATGAATATAGCCAGGAGATTACTAATATCATTTCCGCAATTCCATCTGAAATATTTGATTCAAAGGGATTCGCTGATGTTGCGGATATACTTATTGCCGACCAGAGTGCGGTTATTGAAGAGAGAGCGAACGGCGTAAAAACCGTTTCAATTCGAGGAGCTAACCAGGATGAAGTTCTGGTGCTCTATAATGGGATTCGGCTCAACGGCAGCTTTGATAATCTCTTTGATCTGTCGCTGATTGACCCCTCCGGTTTGCAACAGATAGATATTATCAAAGGGAGTAATATTGCTACTTTCGGCTCACTCGGTTCTTCTGCCGCGATTAATTTTGTCCCTAAATTGAAGCAGGATTATTTAATGAAATTTTACCAGAGAGTGGGAACATACAATTCAGGAGATTGGGGATTGAATTTATCCAATGAATTTCATGGCTTAAAATTTTATGCCGGCATTAAAGAGGCAGCCTGGGAGCAAAGATATATCGAAAATCAATCTTCCAATGAAAATATAGAGCATCAAACATCTAATGTAACATTAAATCTATCATATAGCTTTGGTAAGGGAACCACCAACGATCGGAAACATACCGTGCAATCCTTTTATCTGCAATCGGAGAGGGATTACAATAACCATAGAGATATGGAAAAATTGGGGAAGTTTCATAAAGTTCAAAGTATTAAATATATCAATGATTTTGAGAAATATGGTAAAGTAAATCTCAATATATCTGATCAGATATTAAAAGAATCTCGGCTCAATAGCTATTTATTG
>DPVY01000316.1:582-4463 GCA_003527965.1 Fidelibacterota bacterium | reverse complement strand
CCGGGATGCCTTTTAATCCCAGCTCGATACAAGCCCGCAAGCGTCTTTCTCCGGCTATTAACTCAAAACCGTCGTCCAACTGTCTGACGGTAATCGGCTGAATGATGCCGTTTTCTTTGATAGACTGTTTCAGTTTCTCCATAGCCTGGGGGTTGAATTCTTTGCGGGGCTGATGAGGATTAGCACTGATTTTTTCCACGTCAATCTCGGCAATCTGATTAACGAGATCTATGTCCTGAGGAAACTCAGGGATAATAGCACTGAGGCCTTTACCTAGTCTCTTGACCGTCATTATTGAGTATTTCTCCAACTAAATTCATATAATCCTGGGCTCCGGCAGAAGAAGCATCGTAAAGAATAATCGGCTTCCCAAAACCGGGCGATTCGCCGAGCCTGATATTTCTGCGGATGAAAGTTTTATAAACCTTGTCTTTAAAATGGCTTTGAACCTGTTCAGATACTTCCTGAGAAAGTCTTAACCGGGAATCGTACATTGTGAGCAGAACGCCCTCAATCAGGAGCTTGCGGTTGAGGCTTCTTTGTACCAGGCGAATGGTGTTTAATAATTGTCCAAGTCCTTCCAATGCGTAGTATTCACACTGAATGGGGATCATCACGGAGTCGGAAGCGGTGAGGCTGTTGATCGTAAGCAAACCAAGTGAAGGGGGACAGTCAATGATAATATATTCATACTCTTTTTCCAGATGATCCAGGGCTTTTTTTAAAACCATCTCCCGCCCGATCATAGATACCATCTCAATTTCGGCGCCCACGAGTTGGGTTGTGGAAGGTAAAATGTCGAGGTAAGGTATTTCAGTATGGCGAATATTCGCATTGATGTCCAATCCACCAACCAAAACCTCATAAATACTTGTATCAACAAGGGATTTGTAATCTATTCCGCAACCTAATGTGGCATTTGCCTGGGGGTCCATGTCAATCAATAAGGTATGAACTTCGGAAACAGCCAGGCCGGCCGCCAGATTTACCGATGTTGTGGTTTTGCCAACGCCGCCTTTTTGATTGGCGACGGTAATTATTTTGGTCATATTCAGGCTCTAAATACAATATTAATAATATCTATCAAGTTTTTGCCACTCATTACTTTGAGCATAGCGAATTTAATCCCATCTCCCTGTAAAATCAAGGTAAAAGGCAGACTATGCTTTCCGCCAGAATTTTGGGATAAATATTAGGAACAGGGAATAAAATTCCAGTCGTCCAAATAACATACACGCTATTAACACAATCTTATTGAAAGACGATAGTAAATCATAGCTTCCCGCCGGACCGCTTATGCCCAGCCCGGGACCAACACCCCCCAGTGTTGTCGCTACCGAGAAAACCGAAGTAATTATGTCTGTCCCGGAAACAGTCATCAATAGCGTGGCAACAAAGAAAAATGTTAAATACATGCCGATAAACGCCAGGACGGTTTTAATTGTTCGGTTATCGATTACGTTATTATTGAGTCGAACGGGGGCGACTATTCTGGGATGGATCATCTGAATAAGCTCCCGGTAAATGCTTTTTATTAATATGATGATGCGGGAGTTTTTTATCGCACCGGTAGTTGAACCCGGGCAGGCGCCGATAAACATCAGAATAAGCAGGACAATCTGGCTGAGCGGGCGCCAATGTTCATAATTAGCGGTGACAAAACCGGTTGTCGTATTGATCGAAGCTACCTGGAATACGCCGTAACGGATAGCCTCGGTCCAGGTGCCATAGCAATGCAGCCTCAGATCAAATACGACAATCAGAGCGGCTCCGGCCATCAGGATAAAATAAAATTTGACAACTTCGCTAAACTGCCGGACACTCTTATTGGATTTAAAAAAAGTAAGATAGAGAGAAAAATTGATTCCGGATAAAATCATGAAAAGAATGACAATGGCCTCGACATATGAACTGCCGTATGCGGCGATGCTGGCATTACGGGGCGAAAAGCCCCCGGTCGGAATTGTTGCCATTGCGGTTAAAGAGGCATCGAAAAAAGATAATCCGCCCATCAATAACAGCAAGGTTTCAGCCACGGTCAGGAAGAAATACACAAACCATAATAAGCGGGCGGTATCCTTTATCTTGGGAGTGATCTGTTCGTTGGCGATTGACGAGGACTCAAAATTATATAGATTGCGGCTGCCGACATTGATGGCGGGCAAAACCACAAGGGCCAGGATGACAATTCCCATTCCGCCAATCCAGTGGGTCAGACTGCGCCAAATCAGAATGCTGACCGGCAATGCTTCAATATTGTTCAGGACCGATGCGCCGGTGGTTGTAAAACCGGAAACACTTTCGAAAAAAGCATCTAAAAAACTGGCGAAATAACCGGAAATATAAAGTGGTAAGGCGCCAATCAGGGAAACGGAAATCCAACCGAACACAATAATTGCCACCGCCTCTCTCTTTTCAATCAGAATTTGTTCCGGTCTGTTAAATTGCAACAGGAATCCAACGGTAACGGTGACGATAATCGGGAGAATAAACGCAAAATATTGAGAGTCCTTATTTAAAATACTGAAGAAGAGAGGGACGCTAAGTATTGCCCCTAATACGATAAATAGGGTCCCCAATAAAGTAATGACGTGTCTGATTCTCATAGATTAACGGTTGTTTTTAGATTAATTCTCATGTTCATTTTGTATAAAGCAAATGGTAGTTTACTTTTTTTTAAACATCTTTGCAAATAATAGTCTAATCCCGGGTTAAGACTTTGAAAGAGGGTTATTAAGGCGAACTTGACCAAGATATTATTTTGGCTATTGAGAAATACATATTTTTATGTTAAATTTATACCATGAAAAGAACAATTTTTACATTCTTACCTGAAAAAAAACAGTTGCTTTACGAGCAGATGGCTCGTTCTTACCGTATTCAGGAGCGGCGGACAGAGATTCCCTGGGCTCCTTTTAAAGAGAAGCTAATCGAAAGCAAGATCGTTTTAATATCCGTTTGCGGCGCCTACTTAAAAGGTCAGAAGCCTTTTACCGATACTGAAGAAGACCATAATATTTCTTTTAGGGAAATTGACAACAATTTTAATCGGGAAGATCTGAAAATTTTCCCCATTGATTGGGAGGATAGCGAAGCAAAGGAAGATATTAATGTCATCCTTCCGGTCGACCGCCTTGTTCTGCTACAGAAGGAGGGGCTGATTGGGAAAATTAACGATACTTTCTTTAGCTTTTCCGGAGCCAACAGCAAACCGGCAATACTATCGGAATCAGTTAAAAATCTTGTTGAAAAGATCAAAGAAGCGGGTTGCCACGGCGCACTCATTATTCCATGTTCCGTGAAAACCGCCGAGACCGCTTGTATAATTGCAAACCAGATTGAATCGAATCAGATATCTACATCGCTTCTTACTCCTTTTTATGAACAGGCGCTGATACTGTCTCCTCCAAGATGTGCTTTTATTAACTTTCCCTTCGGGCGGATTTTGGGAAAAGCGAAACACGTGACATTGCATACGGCTATTTTACGAGATACCCTGCGGCGATTTGAGAAAGCGAAAGTGCCCGGTGAGGTTTTGAGCCTGAATTTCGTCTGGTCTTACGAAAAAATACCGAACTGGTAAAAATTGTAAATCAAAACAATCAAAAAACACTGCTGCAAGATAAAATATAGCCTGACCTTTTAGGACTTCGTTTTATTGAGATTATTTAATATGATGTTCTGTGCATACAGCCGGTATGGTAATCCAGAGCATATACGAAGGTTTTTGGCTCCTTCTCAAATTCAGGGGATAAAATAAAAAACTCTTTCTTGAATCGAGTGGATGGGTCCGAGGTCGGTTCTGTAATAAATAACGACTTATAATATGCTATGATTGTTTTACTGACTACGGGCCACAGACAACAGGTTACGAAATTACC
>DPVY01000316.1:0-289 GCA_003527965.1 Fidelibacterota bacterium | reverse complement strand
GACAACAGGTTACGAAATTACCCGCCCTAAACAAGAAGGAACCAAGTTTTTAGAATATGTCCGGGGATAACTCATCGCACGAATAGGAATGCTGGCATAATACCGGAAAATCTGCGGTTTGTTTTGTAAATTTCATTGAAGTTTTTATAAAAAGCCCTTATTTTCCGAGGATAAAAAAATGTAAATGCCGAAAAACAAAAAATCGGGGATATGTGATGAAAACATTGATTGTATTTGCCAGTAAACACGGCTGTGCCCGGAAAGCCGCTGATAAATTAGGCGAAGCCTT
>DPVY01000076.1:272-2528 GCA_003527965.1 Fidelibacterota bacterium | reverse complement strand
GAGCGAATAAAACCAATTCCGGAACTGACCGGGCAGAGATTCACAGATAAAATCTGCCGGGAACCACTCTTCCCAATATTTTTTATCAGTAGTATAATGAATTGTCGAAAAGGGCACAATACCGGCATCAAGCCAGGGGTTCCCCACATCTACGACACGGGATACAATTTCACCACATTTTTCACACTTGATTTTTACAGCGTCCACCCACGGGCGATGAGGTGAATTACCCTCAAACTCAGCCCAGCCTTCAACCGCACGTTCTTTGAGTTCCTGTTTACTGCCAATAACCGTAAGATTTCCACAGGAGTTACATTCATAGATCGGCAGAGCCAGCCCCCAATAACGTTTTTTGGAAATCATCCAGTCGTGCATATTCTTGAGCCAATCCAGCTCATGCTGCATACCGTATTCAGGGATCCAGCGAATCTTGCGGGTAACGTCCATCATCGCCTGACGAACGCCATCCATGGAAATAAACCATTCATCCACCAGGCGAAAAACCAGTTCGGTGCCGTGCCGCCAGCAGATCGGATAACGGTGCTTGTAGGCGTCCCGGCGGTAGTGAAACCCTTTTTCCTCAAGATTTTTGAAAATGTCTTTATTGATGTCGCTGACATTGCGTCCGGATAACCAATCAAAGCCCTCAATGTAATTACCAAACTCATCGAGAGGCGCGATGATTCCCAGATCGTACTGCATACCCAACTCATGATCTTCCTGTCCACAACCCGGTGCAATATGAACAATACCGGTTCCTTCCTCTTCGCTGATCTCTTCCCAGGGAATAACGATATGTCTAACGTCTTTTTGGGCGGGTAATTCATCAAAGGGCCCCCGGTAAGTCCAGCCCAGCATATCTTTGCCGCTTAATTTCCCCTCTATTGTATAGTCGCCATTGATAACTACCTCCTGCCGACCTTCGATAAGATAATAGATGTTGTCGCCCTGCTTGATCTTCAGGTAGAACTTCTCCGGATGAACAGCGGCGGCAGTATTGGAGGTTAAGGTCCAGGGGGTCGTCGTCCAGACCAGCAGGTATTCATTGTCCCGACCGTCCAGCGGAAAACGAACGGTAATACTGGTATGGGTCATTTCCCGGTAACCTTCGGTCGCAATTTCATGTTCCGACAGGGCGGCGCCGCAACGTGTACACCACGGCATTACATCGTGTCCTTTATAGATCCAGCCCTTTTCGTGACATTTTTTCAGAAACAGCCAGATGGTGTAATTGTTTTCATCGGACATGGTGTAATAGGAATTATCCCAGTCCATCCAGTAGCCCAAGCGAATAGACTGTTCCGTCTGGATTTTCGAATATTTGTAAACTCGCTCTTTGCATTTATTGACAAAATTTTCAATGCCGTATTCCTCGATATCGGTTTTGGATTTAAAGCCCAGTTCCTTTTCAACTTCCACTTCAACCCACAGCCCCTGGCAGTCGAATCCGTTCTGATAGCGGGTCCGGAAACCATTCATGGCTTTGTATCGCTGAAATATATCTTTATAGGTTCTTCCCCAGGCATGGTGAACACCCATAGGATTATTGGCAGTAATCGGTCCATCGATAAACGACCACTTGGGACCTTTTGCATTTTTCTCGATTAATTTTCTAAAAATCTGGTTTTCTCCCCAGAAATCCAGCATCTCATGTTCGAGTGCAATGAAATCTACACTTGCAGGAACCTTTTTTATCACCGGCTAAAACCTCCTAAACAGGCTAAATTAATTATCTTTTTTCGTAACTATTCAGGTATGCCACAAAGCCACGAAGGCACTAAGATTATAAAATAAATCTTTTGATACCATCTTTGATGAGTGACACATTAAAGTTGATTAAAAAGCCAAGACGTTTATTAGTTAATTTTAAATGACTTAAGATTTGTGCATCCCAAACAGAATTCATCTCATCAACAGCTTTAATTTCACAAATCACAAGGTCTTCAACTAAAACATCCAAACGTAGTCCTTCATCAAAAACTATCCCGTCATCCCGATTTCATCGGGATCAATCTGTCTTTGATACTTTAATCCTCGTTTAGATAATTCATGACAAAAACATATCTCATAAATTTTTTCAAGTAACCCTGGGCCTAATTTCTTATGCACAGTAAAAGCAGCATCCACAATCTTTTTAGCTATAGATTCTTCAATTTGCGACAGCGGTTTAAAATTCATTCTTTTCCTTTGTGTCTTGGTGGCTAACCTAATTATCTTTTTTCAAACAAGATGAATATTTTAACAAAATAAATGATA
>DPVY01000076.1:0-222 GCA_003527965.1 Fidelibacterota bacterium | reverse complement strand
TATTTTAACAAAATAAATGATAAGGTCAATTAAAATATTTATCAAGGAAGATTGCGTACTTTTTTTTCAGGGACGGAGCCAGCTGATTGATATCCGATACAATGGCTGCACCCAAAGCAGTATGGCAGGCACAGTGACAATCTTCAAACGGAAACCGCTCAATGTAGCGGTTTACAACTTTTCCGGCGCTTTTTGTGGCTTTTTCGAGATTCGCCATAATTG
>DPVY01000093.1 GCA_003527965.1 Fidelibacterota bacterium | reverse complement strand
TATTAAACCCTTTAATACCTGTGCCCAAATATGTGTTTATTGCCAGAGAAATTGGGAAATAACCCAGGTGCTCGATCCCCATGCCACACCAAAAGTGAATGCCCTGGAGACAGCCCTTAAGTGGTTTGAAGACCATCCGGCAATTCGGGATGTGTTAATTACCGGCGGAGACCCGCTGATTATGAGCGACACAAAGCTCGATTATATCCTAAGTCGTATTGCCGGGATGGATCATGTTCAGAGAATTCGAATCGGGACACGTACTCCGGTTGTACTACCCCAGCGATTTACAGATCAGCTAGTGGATATTCTGGACCGATATCACATATTTGGCAAGAGAGAGATTGTCATTGTAACTCATTTTGAGCATGTATGGGAGATTACTCCCGAGGCGGTTAGCGCCATAGAGAAAATCAGGAAAAAGGGGATCGGAGTCTATAATCAGGCTGTTTTTACATTTGAGAATAGCCGCCGGTTCGAACTTGTAGCCCTGCGTAGATTACTACGGCTGACCGGTGTGGATCCATATTATACTTTTAATGCAAAAGGGAAAGATGAGACCAGAGATTACAGAGTGCCAATCGCCCGTCTGCTCCAGGAGCGTAAGGAAGAAGCCCGGTTGATGCCCGGTATGGATCGCACCGATGAACCTGTTTTTAATGTGCCTCGTCTAGGTAAGAATCACTTGCGGGCGGGTCAGGATCGCCAAATATTAACAATCCTTCCCGATGGACGGCGTGTTTATGAATTTTTACCCTGGGAAAAAAATATCATGCTGGTCCCGACTTATATTCATACCGATGTGTCAATATTCGACTACCTCAGGATGTTAAAACATCGCGGTGAGAATATTGATGATTACAGTACTATCTGGTATTATTACTAATCACTTTATCTAAATTGATATTTTATTGATGGCATTTTCTTTTTGTTCGTCAGCGGAAATTTGTGAGCAAATACTTGATAATGTATGAAAAAAGTGATAATATTTGTGCTGGATTTTTGAATAAGATTAATTAAGAGGTTCTAATGTCTAAATATGTCTATTTATTTGGGGCTGGAAAAGCCGAAGGAAAAGCATCCGATAAAAATCTTTTGGGAGGCAAGGGCGCCAATCTTGCCGAAATGAATTTAATCGGAGTTCCGGTTCCTGCCGGATTCACTATTACCACGGAAGTATGTGGTCTCTACACCAAAGAGGGGCAAGCCAAAACCGTTGCGATGATTAAAAAACAGGTCGAAGACGGTGTGGCAGAAGTTGAAAATATCATGGGCGCAAAATTTGGCGATAGTGAAAATCCGCTGCTGGTTTCCGTGCGTTCCGGCGCCCGTGCTTCTATGCCCGGCATGATGGACACCGTTTTAAATCTGGGCTTAAATGATGATACCGTTGCCGGACTGGCAAAGAAATCCGGGAATGAGAGATTCGCCCGGGATTCTTACCGTCGGTTCGTGCAGATGTATGGTGATGTAGTGCTTGGCATGAAGCCGGAAAACAAAGATGATATTGATCCATTTGAAGAAATTATTGAAGATGTCAAGGCGAAAAAGAATATTAAAAACGATACCGAATTGACGGTTGACGATTTGGAAGAATTAGTTCTTAGTTTTAAAGAAGCCGTTAAAAAAATGACCGGTCATGATTTTCCGACCAATCCCTGGGACCAGCTCTGGGGCGCCATTGAGGCGGTTTTTGGCAGTTGGAACAATGAGCGTGCTGCTGTATACCGGAAATTAGAGGGTATTCCCGCTAAATGGGGTACCGCCGTGAATGTCCAGGCTATGGTTTATGGTAATATGGGCGAAAATTCTGCCACCGGAGTTGCCTTTACCCGGGATGCCGCTACCGGTGAAGACATTTTTAATGGTGAATATCTGATCAATGCGCAGGGCGAAGATGTGGTGGCTGGTATCCGCACGCCTCAGGAAATCACTCTGGAAGGCTCCAAGCGCTGGGCAAAACTTGCCAATGTTTCCGAGGAAGAGAGAAAAGAAAAATATCCCTCATTAGAAGAAGCAATGCCGGTAGTTTATAAACAATTGGTCGAAGTTGAAACCAAACTGGAAAATCACTATAAAGATATGCAGGACCTGGAATTTACTATTCAGGACGGCAGGCTCTGGTTATTACAGACGCGTACGGGCAAGCGGACAGGAGCCGCCATGGTCCGTATCGCTATGGAAATGCTGGAACAGGGTATGATTGATGAAAAAACCGCGTTAGCTCGGGTAGCACCAAACAGGCTCGATGAACTTCTTCATCCGGTTTTTGATACCACTGCTCTGGAAAAAGCAAAAGTCATTGCCAAAGGTCTCCCGGCTTCTCCGGGCGCCGCAACCGGTAAAATTGTATTCTTTGCCGATGAAGCCCAGGAGTGGGCTGAAAAAGGCGAACCGGTTATATTGGTTCGTATTGAAACCTCTCCGGAGGACCTGTCCGGAATGAATGTCGCCAACGGTATTCTGACTGCCCGCGGAGGCATGACATCCCACGCTGCGGTTGTTGCCCGTGGTATGGGAAAATGCTGTATCTCCGGTGCCGGTTTGATTAAAATAGATTACAAAATGCGCACAATGACTTCCGATAGTGTGATATACAAAGAAGGTGACTGGATTTCGCTGAATGGCTCTACCGGTGATGTGTTGGAAGGCAAAGTTGCGACCAAAGATCCTGAACTCAGTGGATACTTCGGAAAACTCATGGACCTCTGCGATAAATATACCAGAATGCAAGTTCGCACTAACGCCGATACACCGCAGGATTCTAAAGTCGCCCGGGATTTTGGCGCACGCGGCATTGGTCTCTGTCGGACAGAGCATATGTTTTTTGAAGGCGACCGAATTAAATCTGTCCGGGAGATGATTCTCGCCGAAGATGAAGCCGGCCGTCGTATCGCCTTAGCTAAACTTCTGCCCATGCAGCGCGCCGATTTTGAAGGTATTTTCAAAGTTATGCACGAATTGCCCGTAACGGTACGCTTACTCGATCCGCCGCTACATGAATTCGTACCCCATGAGGAGGCCAATCAGCGAGAAATGGCTGTTGAAATGGGTATATCGCCCGAAGAGGTGAAAAGTAAAGTCGAGTCTCTGGCGGAATTCAATCCCATGCTCGGTCACCGTGGTTGCCGCCTCGGCAATACCTATCCGGAAATCACTGAGATGCAGGCTCGTGCTATTATCGAGGCAGCATTGAATTGTAAAGCCAAAGGCATCGATGTCAAACCGGAAATTATGGTTCCCCTGGTCGGTACGAAAAAGGAATATCAGATGCAGGAAAAGATCATTCGTAATACAGCAGAAAAAGTATTTGAAGAAACCG
>DPVY01000010.1 GCA_003527965.1 Fidelibacterota bacterium | reverse complement strand
CCCTGAGTTTTTTCTGGAAGTACGCGTCGCCATTAGCCTTTATTGGTGTTATTTTAGCCGTATTAGGAGTTTAGTATTAGGTTATTAATGTTTATCTTTGTGTTGTTACAGCAAATTTACGGATAGTGTAAGGACCATAAAAAATTAAAAATGAAAGAGAAAAATGAAGAAGTATTTAGTCATTTCAAGGTTGTTTTTTTTAGAATACATATTCACAAAACAATGAGGAAGTAATCGGAAAGTAATGAAACTAAAATATTGAAGAAATATGTTAAGTAAAAAAAATATACCGGTTTTAATGTTATTTATCTTGTTATTTTTTAACTGTGATAATTTTCTTAATAACAAGAACGAGAAGAGAGGTCCCCGTGAATATCGATGGAGTGTAGATACGCTTCAGACTGGTAGAGAAGGATTTCAAATTGTTATGGAAGATATCTGGGGAAACTCTTCAAAAGATATATATGTAATTGGACAAGGAGATCTTGATCAGAGAATATACCATTATGATGGAAAAGAATGGAAACCCATAAATTTGGGTATAGATGCCTTTATAATAGATAGCAGATCAATATTTGGTTTTTCTTCCGATGATGTTTACGGTGCCGGTGCTTTCTATGGAGACTCTGTAGCATTAATAACAAAAAGTGCTATGATTCATTATGATGGCAGCCAATGGTCTGATATAGATTTAAATGATGGAGGTAGAGGCTTATTGGATATGTGGGGAATCTCACCGGACGATATATGGGCCGGAGGAATTGAAGGCACACTATTCCATTACAATGGCGTTGAATGGACTAAGCTTGCCATGCCTGACAGTCTGTGGTTTAAGAAATTCAGCGGTTTTGCATCGGATGATGTTTATGCCATTGCTTATTACCCAAATCCAAATACTTTTATTTGGACATACTACATAATACACTGGGACGGAAAAGACTGGTCTGTTCAGGACAAATTCAGTGATGGTATGCCTGAAACTTTCGGCTCCCACGGTTTAGAAGTGATTGACGATTATCTCTATTCCGCAGGTGATGGGGTATTCCGGAAACGAGGAGATGATACTGAGTGGGAGAAGATATTAACCCAACCGGCGCCCCGGTTTTACGATATCTACGGCACATCACCGGATAACATATTTGTTGTAGGCAAAGCCGGAAGGGCTTACCACTATAATGGCATTGACTGGTATCTGTACGAGGAGATTCAATATCCGGATATAGAATATACAGGAGTCTGGACCGATGGCAAGGAGGTGTTTATCGTCGGTGAGGATAACTCAAAATCTTTTATTATGCATGGAAAATGAAAATACAATAAAAAAAAGGAGGACTATCTAATTAAAACAAAAATGGTTTTCGTTTTAATGTTTTTAATTGGGACTATTCTGGGACAGGACTACCCGGAAAGTCATATTCCAGAAAGCCATCTTCACGATAGTAATAATTGCTACGGCTATGCTTTGGGCAGAGCTAATGGAAAGACTTCCGGAGATGCGTTTTGCGACCCTCGAACAACTTTCGCCTATTCAATTCCATCTTCTTTTCCATTTGTAGAAGATTCCGAACTCGAAGGAATTAAAGTGGGTGATATAGTAGTATTCGGCGAAATACGTCAACATCCTCATGGACATGCCGCTTATGTGGTTTCTGTTCCTGATCCACTTACTGTGAATAATATTGGTAATATTAGAGTTGACCAGGTTCCGTATGAAAGCGGTACTGAGCAAACCTATGTAGAATTAAGTGACGTAATTTATGAGCAAGGTCAGGGACAACCGGTGGGCTACCATATCGGAAATCGAGGGAATAAAATCAGAACTACTTTTCGCAATAGTTTTGAACACGGTATTTTACATGCCGGACAAAATAAATTTGGTGTATGGATTACTGTGTCTCATGGAGAAAGTGAATTATACTCTAAAGACATATCTCTGCCGATCGAAGCCATTGATCAGGAATATGGTGATTACATGCAGCGCTATCAAGAATGGCAAAGAGATAAAGATCCAGGATACAGTAGCCTAAATCCACTAACAGTGACAGTTGATAATTCAAGAACATATTCCGCTGTATTTGCTAAGGAGTTTAATATCGAGTTCCAAAATGATTTTGACGGAACAGGCGGAGGTCAGATAAAAGTGCAGAATGTAATACAAAATGCTCCTTATATTGCACATGTCTTAAAATTGGATGCAATTACCGCACAGGCATTGGATGGACAGGTAATTAATAGTATTATTTATAATTTTGATCACTGGCAGGATGGAAATACCACAAATCCAAGAACATTTGCACCGGTTGATCATGCCACAATTACAGCATATTTCAAGGCGGAATTGCATGTTTTTATTTCCGGACCCACTTACCGGCAACCCGACCAAATCGGTACGTTCACTGCAAATCCTGCCGGCGGCACCGGAACCTACACCAACTATAAATGGTGGAAGAGAACTGAAGGTGGTGTCGAGTATCCCAAAGCCGGTTATGGAGATCAATTAAGTGGTGATGGCGATCTTATTGAACCTATGCTTTACCCACCGGGAGTTTGGATTGAACAGACTAGATGGGAAGGTTCTTTGGTTATTACGCAATCCTATCCTGTTAGTTTTTCTTTAAAATGTAGAGTTTATGATAGTAATAACGATACTGCCGAAGACACGCATTATATTTTTGTTCCCGGTGGAGGCGATCCTTATCCTAATCCTGATGTGAATCCATATACTCTTAATGTTAAACTTGTCCCTACGAATGTTACCCTGGAAAACAATTATCCAAATCCATTTAATCCCACTACAACAATTCAATTTGGTTTACCTGAAACACAGCATGTTAAAATGTCTATTTATTCCTTACAAGGAAAGAAAGTAGCAACACTTGTGGATGGAATTATAGAAGCAGGATTCCATCAAGTTAGATGGGATGGAAAAGATTCATCCGGCAGACAGCTTACTTCCGGTATTTATATTTATCTGATAGAATCAGGCAAAATAAAGTTGGCAAAAAAGATGATTTTTACCAAATAAAAGAAAAAAAGTCGAGTTGACTGGAATGTTTAAAAATTGTGATCATATAGTAGAGGAAAATTCTATGTTTATTCTATTATGCTCCATGAGGAAGTTCGGGAGAGATAGTCATGTCACATTTTCAATTGCAACGGAGTTGCGTTATGGGATGGTATAATAAACGCTTGGCAAAATCTCTCTGGGTGTTTCACGCCAGTGGATCGCCGTGTAATAACTGTGATATTGAGATACTGGATTTGATTACTCCCAGATATGATATAGAACGCCTGGGGATCAAACTCGTCGGATCGGTTCGACATGCCGATGTATTATTAGTAACGGGTATCTTTAATCAGAAAATTGCGCCAAAACTTAAAAAGATATATGAACAGGCGCCCAAACCGGTTTTCGTAGTTGCAATAGGAACCTGCGTTAGTGGAGGGTGCTGCTTTAAAGATAGCTACAATAGGGTTGAAAAGCGGGAAGAAGTCATACCTATCGACATGTATGTCCCGGGATGCCCTCCGAAACCGGAGGCAATGATTGAAGCGGTCGCAAAATTGATGGGAGTGCTGAATGGCTGAAATCGAACAATTTTTAAAAGATATGGGTGGCAAAGTCACCAGTATAATTGAAAAAAAGAAACGCCTGTACTTTAATGTGACTAATGACGATTTACAGGATATAGCCGATTACCTGTTCAATAAAATGGGGTGCCGTCTATCCACAGCAACGGCTATGGAGATGTACCACGGGATCGAAATCCTTTATCATTTTTCATTGGATAAAACAGGTCAATATTTCTGCCCGCGAGTTATCATTAAAGATAAGAAAAATCCAAAGGTGAATTCCATAACCTCGATCATTGAAGGGGCTATCTGGATTGAGCGGGAAATATTTGATTTGTGGGGAGTTGAATTTATCGGTCATCCGCGCATGGAAGAGCTGCTGACTATTAACCATCCCGGTACGCTCAAACAGCCTTTAAGATTCAGGGAGGGAGCATGAAGGCAAATAAAATACCGATAGGTCCGTTTCATCCGTTACTGGAAGAGGCCGAATATTTTGAATTGACCGTCGAAGGTGAAACGGTTGTCGATATCGATATGGAGATCGGCTGGATGCACCGGGGGCACGAATATATCTCCGAGATGAAAACTTTTACTCAATCGATATATTTGGTTGAGCGGATCTGCGGGATTTGTTCGACATCTCATCCGCTGGCATGTGTCCATGCCGTTGAGGATATAGATAATATTGAAATTCCTCTCAGAGCACGGTATATCCGAACACTGGTGGGCGAACTGGAACGCATTCACAGTCATTTGCTCTGGGTTGGGTTAGCCGGACATTTTATCGGGTATGATACGTTGTGGATGTGGGCCTGGAAATACCGCGAGCCGGTGCTGGAAATGTTTGAAATCATCTCTGGCAACAGGAACCATTACGGCATGATGCGGGTTGGCGGCGTCGCTCGGGATGTAGATTCGGCGAAAATAGTAGAGCTGTATAAACACCTCGACATGATCGAAAAGAAAATGGTCATGGTTGCCAAGGTTGTCAGGGATGATCCGGTTGTAAAATCCCGGTTAAAAGGTGTCGGCGTTTTGACTCATGAAGCGGCGGTTGCCTATTGCGCAACCGGACCAACATCCAGAGCTTCAGGTGTGCCATGGGATGTTCGTAGAGATGAACCGACAGACGCTTATGATTTGGTTGATTTTGAAGTAATTGTTTTACCAAATGGTGATGTTTATGATAAAGCCGTTGTCAGAGTGTTGGAAGTTATAGAATCGGTTAAAATCATCCGGCAGTGTCTTGATAAATTGAAAGTGGTTCAGGGACCGATCCTGAATAATGTGAAAGATATTTCCCCCGGCGAAGGTATTGGCAGATATGAAGCTCCGCGAGGAGAGGTGTTTCATTATATTCGCTCAGATGGGACAAATCGACCAATCAGGCATAAAGTCCGGGCTCCCAGTTATGTGAATATTCCTACTTTTACCGCTTCCTGTAAAGGTATTCCTATCGCCGATGTATTAATCACACTGGCGTCGGTCGATCCATGTTATTGTTGTACTGAACGTTCTCTTAAAGTAATCGATTCCAGCTGCGAATCTCGCCAGATTGATCTATTAAAATCCTCACGTGAAAAAACCGAACGAATTCGGAGGGAAATCCATGGCAATTAATGAGTTAAGTCTTCTAGTTTTAGTGCCGTTCAGCATTGCTATTCTAAATGTTTTTCTCCCGGTTATACTGAGAAAAATCCTTACCGTTGCCGCAGTTGTCTATCTTGTAATTCTCAATACTCAATTATTTACAGACATTATTCCGGATGCTTATTTGTTTGATACCGTTATTTTTTCTTTAGATAAATTGTCACTGTTCATTCTGATATTTATCCAAATTCTTAGCTTTATCATTCTTGTCTTTTCATTGAAGGGCATTAACCAGGAAATCCAAAAATCCTTCTTTGTTCTATACCCAATGACTATTGCATTTTGTAATGGCGCAGTAATAAGTGTACACACATTTAGCTTTTTAATATTCTGGGGACTATCCGGAATTTTACTTTATTTATTTGGACTGCTTGGAAATAATAAGAGCGCACCGGATACAGCCAAAAAGACGTTCATTATTGTCGGCGGTAGTGACGTCTTTCTGATATTGGGATTTGTATTGATTTGGTTTTTAATGCCACAAAACGGCTGGTCTTTATGGAATATAAAATTGGGGTTAAGTGGCGAGTTAGCCTATATTGCATTTTTCTCATTGCTAATTGCCGCTTTTGCTAAAGGCGGCGGTTTTCCGCTCCACACCTGGGTACCCGATTACAGCAAAGATGCGCCGGTTGAAGGTGTGGCATTTTTACCGGCTTCACTTGATAAATTACTTGGTATCTACCTATTTGCACGCATAGTACTGTCTGTTTTTACGGTCAATTTTGGTATTCATTTATTCCTTATCACGATTGGAGCGCTGACCATTATATTTGCGGTAATGATGGCTTTGATCCAGCACAACGGACGTAAATTACTGGGTTATCATGCTGTCAGTCAGGTCGGATACATGATTTTAGGCATTGGCAGCGGTAATATCCTCGCTATTGTCGGAGGTCTGTTTCATTTAGTTAACAATACTCTGTATAAAACAAACCTTTTTCTGGCTTTGGGCTCAGTCGAGAAACAAACCGGAAGTAACGATCTGAAAGATCTGGGCGGATTAGGCAAGAAAATGCCGCTGACTTTTTTATTTGCATTGATCGGAGCACTGGCTATCTCGGGTATTCCGCCGTTTAACGGTTTTTATTCAAAATGGTTGATTTACCAGGGAATTCTTGATTTGGCAAAAAATGTCTCTCCGGGATATCAGATATGGCTATTAGTCTGTTTACTTCTGGCAGCTTTCGGCAGCGCCCTGACTCTGGCGAGTTTTATGAAGTTTATCCATACTATATTCCTCGGAAGACGACCGGAGAAACACGACTCAATCAAAGAAGCTCCTGCCAATCAATGGATTGCAACGGGAACTCTGGCAGTTGGCTGTATAGTATTTGGATTGTTTGCCGTAAAACTTCCATTAAACCAACTGATTTATCCAGTTGCTGCTCAATTTGGTTTTAGCATTCCTGCCGCTGCCGGATCATATAATCCGATCATGTTGATTTTATTGTTTGGAGTAGTACTGTTAATCGGTATGTTAATTTACCGGGGAACCCGCAAAGTCCGGTTTGATGAAGTATATCTGGGCGGTATGGATGCGCTGGAACATTTTCGGGTTACGGGCACCGAGTTCTATAATGAAATCCGCAATATGAAGCCGTTAAAATGGTTGTATAATGGCGCAGAGAAAAAATACTTTGATATCTATGATTTAAGCAGCCGGGCTACGTTTAAGATTATCGGATATTTTAAAGCAATGCATAACGGTCAGCTGCATTTGTACAATCTCTGGATCGTTTTGGGTGTGTTAATTCTCTTGTGGGTGGTATTATAAATGAAATTTAAACTCTATACAATTCCGG
>DPVY01000323.1 GCA_003527965.1 Fidelibacterota bacterium | reverse complement strand
AATAATTGCAGCGTGAGCCGACTCGACCCGTTTACCGTAATTCAGATGACGTTTGTTGGATTCCAGTTCTCCCTCGGCAACCTTGATTGCCGTATCCAGCAAGAGATCAATTCCAAATCCCGTGCTGCCGATGGTTTTAACAAACGGAATTCCCAGAATCAAGCCCAGCTGGTTGCTGTCAATTTCAATGCCTTTAGCGTCCGCTTCGTCGGTCATGTTCAGGGCGCCGACAATCGGCACACCCAATTCCTGAAATTGCAACAGCAGGTACAGGTGGCGCTCCAGGTTGGTGGAATCCAGAATATCAACGATGACATCGGGTTTTTCATTCAGGACAAAGTCGCGGGAGACAATCTCTTCCATTGAATAGGCGCTCAGACTGTAGGTTCCCGGCAGATCGATAAACTCCACAAGTTTGCCGTCAACGCTAATGACGGCGGATTTTTTTTCTACGGTTACACCAGGGTAATTGCCGATGTGTTGGCGCTGCCCGGTCAATGCGTTGAAAATGCTGGTTTTGCCGGAATTGGGATTGCCCGCCAGGGCGACACGAATCAGCTTCCGGTCATCAAATTGCCCGGATTTTCCCCGACCTCTTCTCATCCGACGCCGCATTTGTGCTCCGGGAATATTCAATCCTGCTCCACAACATCGATAAATTTGGCTTCGGACCGGCGCAGGGAAACTCTGGTTCCCTTGATCTCAATTTCTATAGGATCTCTTAGTAACGCCTCCCGTATAATTCTGCCTTTCTGTTTTTTGATAAATCCAATGTCCAGCAGTCGCTGGCGAATTTCGCCCCGGGCATTTATCTTAACAATTTTAAAATTACTCCCCGTATCCAACTCCGAAAGGTGTTTTACCCGGTCATCTGACTTTTTTGTGTCCAAATTAAAATCCAATCCGTTATTCCGGTTGTTCAATAGCCACTTCAATCATTTTTGCCGCCTCCTCGTCTAATTCGATCAGGCAGCCATCGGTCTGAATGACGAAAGGGCTGCTTGCATCGCCAGCCTCTTCCATATGGAACAGGCTGCCCGGCATCAAACCCTTTTCGATCAACGAAAGCCGTATTTCCGAATCTGGTCCCAGCATAACGATCTGTCCATCTTGCCCTCTGATCAGATTTGCCAGCAAAGTATGGAGTGTTTTTTCGCCGGGGTGATGGGGAAAGTTATGCGCAATAAAACAGTTTCGACAGGCAACGCTGCTCTGCGCACCCCCTTCCGCCGCTTTGAGGCACTCTTTGAACAGGTTGATTGTGCGGGCATCATTTTTCTCGCATTCGTTCAAAAACTGATAAAGCAGGATCAGTCTCTCCAGGGTGGAGTCACTGAGATGATGTTCGACGGCGCAGGCTTCCTGATCTGCCGCATCCTCATTAATATTCAATACATCTGAAAAAAAATGTTTTAGAAAAGAGTGTTTGCTGGTTAGCCGGTGGGCAGTCTTTTCGCCTATGGCGGTCAGCTCGATAAATTCACGGGCGGAATATTGAATATAGCCTTCGTTGGATAATTTGCGCATAGCTTCAGTCGCCGATGGCATACTAACATCTTTACGCGTGGCAATCTCTTTAATTCGAGCCACTTTTTTTTCATTAATAAGATCCAGCACGATTTTCAGGTAATCCTGCTGACTTTCCGAGAGATTTTGCTTAATCATACTTACCTCGCATCATACGCCGCTAAGTTAATTAGGCTTGCCTAATTATGCAAGATTAATCAGACTAAAAATCACTTTTACACTTTGATTTAACACCTTTCTTTTAATATCTTTACCTCTTAGATAAGAGGAACGCAAATGACGACATTCTTGGATAGACTCACACAGGACATTATACTTTTCGACGGCGCCATGGGCACCCAGATACACGAACTCAATCCGAGTGACGCCGAGTGGAACGGCCGCAACGGCTGTCCCGAAATCTTAAATCTTACAATCCCGGATAAAATTCAACAAATCCACGAAAACTATCTTATCGCCGGCGCAGACGTCATCGAAACCAATACCTTCGGCGGCAACACAATCGTCCTGAGCGAATTTGATCTTCAGAAACGCGTCGTTGAAATCAATCGAAAAGCCGCTGAAATTGCCGGAAAGGCAGCCGGTAATTTTTCGACTCCGGACAAACCGCGCTTTGTCGCCGGCTCTCTTGGCCCGGGCACGAAATTGGTCACCCTCGGACAAACCGATTTTGACACCCTGTACCAATCTTATTCTCTTCAGGTTCGTGGGTTAATTGAAGGTGGCGTAGATCTATTTATTATCGAAACTTGCCAGGATTTATTACAAATCAAAGCTGCGCTTATAGCAATTCAGGATGAAATGGAATCTGCCGGAGTGCATCTTCCAAGGATTGTGTCTCTGACTATCGAAACCAGCGGCACGATGCTGATCGGCAGCGATATCAGCGCCGCTCTGGCAGCGCTTGAACCTCTCGGTATTGATGCTATCGGCATGAACTGCGCAACCGGACCGGAGCAAATGCGTCCCTATGTCAGGCAAATATGTCGGACATTTCCGGGACCTGTGCTGGTTCAGCCCAATGCCGGGCTTCCTCAGAATGTCAACGGTAAAATGGTGTACACACTTTCGATCCGGGAATATGTTGACGTCCTGACCGGCTTTATCCAGAAATATGGCGTTCAGATTGTCGGAGGATGTTGCGGGACAACACCGAAGTTTATTGAGGCTATCGCCCAAAAACTTCCCGAATTAACACCCGCAGTGCGCCGACCGGTTATGAAACCAGCGGTAGCCTCGCTGTTTACGGCCCAGGAACTACATCAGGACCCGGCGCCTTTTTTTGTCGGAGAACGATCCAACACCAATGGCAGCAAAAAATTTCGGGAATGCCTGCTGGCTAATGACTGGGATTGTATCGTCGACATATCGCGTCAACAGGAAATGACCGGCGCTCACGGCCTCGATCTCTGTGTCGCCTATACCGGACGCGATGAAGCCGCCGATATGCATGAGGCGGTAACGCGCATCGTTAAACAGGTTAACCTGCCGATCTTTATCGATTCCACCGATGTCGATGTTATTGAAAAAGCCCTGAAACTGATCGGCGGTCGCGCCGTGATAAACTCCATTAACCTGGAAGACGGCGAAGAACGTACCCGTAAAGTATGTCGTCTTGCAAAACGCTATGGCGCCGCGGTTATTGTTCTTACTATTGATGAAGCCGGGATGGCGCACGAAGTTGCAAAAAAAATCGAGATTGCCAACCGTATTTTTGACATTGCCGTGAATCAAATCGGTTTGCGCCCCGGGGATTTGATTTTCGACACGCTTACGTTTACCCTCGGCAGCGGTGACGAGTCTCTCAAAGATGCCGGCAAAAATACAATTGATGGAATAAGGGCAATAAAAAAAGCATTGCCCGGCGTTTTTACAATCCTGGGAGTGTCAAATATATCTTTTGGCTTGCATGCCGGCGCCCGGGAAATCCTTAATTCTGTTTTTCTCAATGAAGCTATCGGCGCCGGGCTGGATCTCGCTATCGTTAATGTAAAAAAAATCCTGCCCTTATATAAACTTGACAAGGACGATCTAGACATCTGCCTCAATCTGATTTATAATCGCGGTCAGGAACCGTTGTTAAAATTTATTGATCATTTTGATAAAAAATCCGGCGTTAAAAAAGTACAAGCCATCGAAGACGATCGAACAACCGTCGATGAGAAAATCCGACAACGTGTCATTCAGGGCAATCGCGTCGGTTTAGAGAAACTCCTTGTCGAAGCCGTGAAGACAAACAAAGCCATCGATATTATCAATAACTGGCTCATTCCCGCCATGAAGGTCGTCGGCGATCTGTTTGGCTCCGGCAAAATGCAGTTGCCCTTTGTCCTGCAATCGGCCGAGGTGATGAAATATGCTGTCGGAAAGCTGGAACCATTTTTAAGAAAAGCCGACACGGAATCAAAAACCAGTATTGTTCTGGCAACCGTAAGGGGCGACGTCCATGACATCGGCAAAAACCTGGTGGATATTATCCTCAGCAATAATGGGTACAAAGTCTATAATCTTGGAATCAAATGTGAAATTGACTCCATATTGCAGAAGGCAATAGAGGTTAAGGCGGATGCCATCGGCATGAGCGGGCTGCTGGTAAAATCGACAGTGGTTATGAAAGAAAATCTCGAAATAATGCAACAGCGCCAGATCGACATTCCGGTACTTCTCGGAGGTGCGGCTCTGACACGCAGCTTTGTCGACGATGTCTGTGCCCCAATCATCGATGCACCCGTTTTTTACTGCACCGACGCCTTCGAAGGCCTGAGAGCAATGTCCCGGATCAAAGAAACAAAACCCGGCAAACAACTTAACGGTCTGAAAAAGAGTAGTTGTAAACCGGCTAAAACAATACGTCAAAAATCAGATTTTCCCGCTGGAGTGTTGCGGTCTGATATTTCAATTCCTACGCCACCCTTTTGGGGTACAAAGATTATTGATGATATCAATCTGGATACGGTTTTTGCGTATTTAGCCGAATCCGTTCTTTTTCAGGGGCGCTGGGGATATCGGCGGGGAAATCTTTCCCGGGAAGAATATAACGAATTCATCGAAAACAGGGTTCGACCGGAATATGAAAGGTTGAAGCAACGCTGTAAAGACGAAAAATTGCTGATTCCCAGAGTTGTTTACGGCTATTTCCCCTGCAACAGCGTCGGCGACGAGCTTGTCATATTTGAACCCGGAAACGACCGGGAAATCCTGCGCTTTCATTTCCCGCGACAGAAGAAAGCGCCCTTCCGCTCAATCGCTGATTTCTTCCTGCCCGCCCAATCAGAAAGGCGGGATATTATACCTGTCCAGATAGTTACTGTAGGTCAACAGGCGTCGGCAGAAGCTCAACGACTCTACAAATCGAACGCCTATAAAGATTATCTGCTGTTTCACGGACTGAGTGTCGAAGCCGCCGAAGCGCTAGCGAAATACTGGCATCGGCAAATCCGGGTAGAACTGAACATTAGCGCAGAAGAGGATCGTGATATTAACGATTTTGGCGTTAGTAAATATCGAGGTTCCCGCTATTCATTTGGTTATCCGGCCTGTCCGGATTTGGCCGGGAACCGACTGATCATCCAATTATTGAAAGCAGAGAGAATCGGGGTTTCGATTACAGAGGGGGATCAAATGACGCCCGAGCAGACCACATCGGCCTTCATCGTCCATCACCCGCAGGCTAAATATTTTACATTGAAGTAAATAACGTGAGTTTGGCGTGGTAAAATGTTTATAGGGGATCCCAATTAACCGTTAAAACGGTTCGCCTCGGGTAGTGAAGAGATCCTTTTCACCCCGATAAATCGGGGTATTGACTCAACGCCGGTATTTCAATTCTTAGGACAACACCCGGATTTATCCGGGCGAACCTGCACTGCCCAAGTCTAAATTACATACCCAACAGACTGTTTTTGCGAGGCAACCCCAACGGAAAAGGGCTTCACTATTTTTTTGAACCCTCCATCAAACAGATATTTAAAATACGTGCAAAAAAAACTTGACAAATCCAACCCACATACTTAGATTATTAGTGTATTAGTTAATTAACACACTGAAACGGAGAAAATTATGATTGAAATAAGCAATCTTAACTTCGCCTATAAAAGCAAACCGAATCTCTTCAGCAGTCTCCAATTGAAAGTTTCCGAGGGGAACATATACGGTCTGTTGGGTAAAAACGGCGCAGGTAAAACAACCCTGTTGAAAATTATTTCCGGATTATTGTTCCCCCGGCAGGGAGATTGTACCGTTCTCGGATTTAACTCTTCAAAGCGCACTCCTGCTATGCTGCAAGACATCTATTTTATTCCGGAAGAGTTTTATACTCCGCCCCTGAAAATTAAAGAGTATGTCGCTCTCTATGCTCCCTTTTATCCGCAATTCGACCAAAATGCCTTAGAGCAGCACATCGCAACTTTTACGCTGCCGGGAAATGAACGGTTGACCTCAATGTCGTACGGACAGAAGAAAAAATTCCTGATTGCCTTTGGATTAGCTACAAACTGCAAACTATTGATCCTGGATGAACCCACCAACGGGTTGGACATTCCCAGTAAAAGTCAGTTCCGGAAGCTGCTGGCCGCCTCTCTCGATGAAAACAGAACGATTATCATTTCAACCCACCAGGTGCGGGATATCGGCAATCTGATCGACCCAATTGTTATTCTGGATGAAGGCAATATCATCTTCAATCAATCTATCGACGCAATTTCCCGCAAACTGGCGGTTAATCTTCAAAAGGACGAACCGGACCCGCAAGCTGTGCTATATTCCGAAAAAACCCTGGGCGGCTATGTCGTTATAGAAGAGAATGCGGGGCAATCCGAAAGCAACCTTGATATAGAGTTGTTGTTTAACGCCGTCATTAATAATCAAAACCGGTTGAGCGACCTTTTCGCTCGGGAGGCATAGATGAAAACAAACAGGATTTTTAATTTTAAACGCTTTTTTCTACTGCTTCGCAACGACCTGTTACGAAATTATCGCACCCTGCTGATCGCCGCCGGCGCTGTTGCGGCAATCTATTTTATTAGCACAGTACCGGCTATTTTCTTCTCTCCCGGATCAACCACCCAGGATTTTCATATAGGTTTTTATCCAATGCTCTTATTTATCGGTGGATTTTTGCTAAGCAGCGTTGCATTTTCTGAAATTCATCAGGCTCAGAAAAATGTCGCCTATTTTATGCTGCCCGCTTCAACAATCGAAAAATATGTCAGCAAACTTCTGCTCACCTCTCTTGGCTATACTGCCGCCAGCGTGGCATTCTACTATTTATTATCACTTCTTACTGCCGGTATCGCCGCTATATTTACCGGCTGGTCTTTTCCGGTATTTAATCCCTTTACCCACAAAGTTTTAACCAGTATCGCCGTTTATCTGGTAACCCAGTCGCTGTTCCTTTTTGGCGGGCTGTATTTTAAGAAGCACCCGTTTATGAAGATATTTGGGGTTAGCGCTGGTTTTGGGAATATTTGTTATGCTGGTTTTAAGAATTGTTTACCACGATTATTTCCACGGAATGCACTTTTTCAACAACTATATATTTAACGACACTTTTGCCTTTGAGCATATTGGCAGGACACTGTCAACAATTATTAAATATCTGTTCTGGATCGGCTTTGCTCCCTATTTTTGGATGCTCGGTTATCTGCGCTTAAGTGAAGCGGAAGTATAAAATGGAATTTCAGAAAGATCAGGCAATATATCTTCAAATCGCCGATATGGTTTTCGAAAATATTCTTGCCGGTCTGTGGTCGGAAGATGATAAAATTCCATCGGTTCGCGTAACCGCCGTTACACTTGAAGTGAACCCCAACACGGTCATGCGCACTTACACCTATCTCCAGGAAAAAGGCCTTATTTACAACCGCCGGGGCATTGGATATTTCATTGCTCAGGGGGCGCTGGAAAAGACAAAAATTCTGGAAAAAGAAGAATTTATTCAGAATCATCTGCCCCAGTTATTCAAAATGATGGATTTATTGAATATCGATTTCAATGAATTAAGAATTCTTTATGACAGTCAACATTAAATCGGAGTAATCAATGAAAACAAGCAGTAAAATTTTACTCATCACGGCTATTATTATTCTGGTGTTTATCACCGCACTGATAGTTGGCTCCCGGTTTATGCTAAATAACGCTACCGCTAAATTCACAGAATATTCTGATGAAGAATTGATTCAGAAAGAATACGATTTTAAGGATTTTAATGCCCTCATAATCGCCGGAATCTGGAGCATTGATATCGAACAAGGGGATCAATACTCGGTAAAGATTCAATATCCGGAAATTTATGAAGATGAGATTTTAATAACTCAAGAATCCGGAGAATTAATCTTTGAGAATGATTTAAAAAGACGGTCTGGCGGCGGTCTGATCTACGCCGCTATAACGATGCCACAACTTTCTGCAATTGAAATTCTTGAGGGGGCAGACATCTCTTTTGAAGAATTTAATTGCGATCATCTTTCAATCCGGTCAACCGGCGCCGCCAAAATCAAAGGATCGGGTTCATCAATTCAGGACCTGGAGCTATTTTGTGATGGTGCCGCTCATGTCAATCTTCGCCGGTCAGATGTTTTCAATGCCACTGTTTGCCTGAACGGCGCCAGCCGGGTAGAACTTACCATGACCGGTGGAAAATTATCCGGCAGCGCCAACGGAGCATCTTCCATCATTTATTATGGTGAAATTACCAGCCAGGACATCAAAACCGCCGGAGCTGTATCAATACGACACCGTTAACGGGCTCAAAATAAATTCAAATATCTGTGAATTCCGTCAGAAAGTTCCGTCAATTTCGCTTGACATTGACGGGATTTTTCTCTAACATTTTTGGCGTTTTTAATTAACGAACATTTTTACTTGCCATAGAAACCGTGAAAATACTCATTTCGTCAAATAATCGAGACAAGATTAGAGAAATCCGAAACATTTTTCAGTTGCCGGGGGTACAACTCATTACGCTGGACGCCTATCCTGGCGCTCCTGATGTTATTGAAGACGGGAACACCCTTTATGAAAATGCATTAAAAAAGGCAACGATGTTAGCAGAATTTACCGGACTACCAACTATTTCTGACGATACCGGGCTCGAGGTCGACGCTCTTGGCGGGAGACCCGGTGTCTATTCATCACGGTATGCCGGTGAAAATGCCAGTTATGACGATAATGTTGAAAAACTTATTCGTGAGATTAGCATCTTTCCGGCGGAAAAACGCACAGCCCGATTTCGGACCGTCGCTGTCTTTTATCATCCCGACAGGGTAATATCCGAAGAGGGAACCGTGGAAGGACTGATTCTTACTGAAAGGCGGGGAGCGGGTGGTTTCGGCTATGATCCCATTTTTTATATTCCCGAAAAAGGCAAAGCCTTTGCGGAATTAACTAAAGACGAAAAAAACGCCATCAGCCACAGAGGCAAAGCGTTTACTCGTCTGTGTACATCGCTACAACATCAAATCCCATCACTAACTAAAAATAGTTGAGGTGTCGCCCGTTCAGCTTGCTACGATTGTTTTAGACATTATTAAACCATATTAACCGAATCTAAAAGGGTGACAAAACAACGTCGTATTAGTAAATTTTTATATTGGCTGATTTTATCAGTTAGTATCTGTCCGCTTTTCGCTCAGAAACAGACTTCTGAGGCACAGAGGGCTGTGTTTCCGATTCAAATAGATTGGTTGTCTCCGCGTTTCAGTTCTCTGGGGCTTGACCGCCCCCGGGGCTTATCATTAATGTCCCCCGATTACCAACAGCTAAACGCGCATGCTCTCAAAATTGTTTTCAAAACAACAAAATCCGAAAAAGAATTAGACTACTCCGGTAAGAACCTTATTTTCAGCAATCGTCTCGAAGATTCCGACATCGTTAATCCCCAAGCTGTTGCTCTTAATACATTTTACCAAATGAAAACCCGCAGTTATCTTCATACACAATTGAGCGATATCTGCCGTAAGGGTTTTTCCGAAGAAAAATCGGCTGTCCGTTCCGAAAAACTGGAACTTATCGGAGCGGATATTGCCGGGCAAAGAGTCGCGTTACGGGTCTCCGGAAATGTTAATATTAACGGAAGGCTGCAAAGCCAAAAGCTCTCTCAGGTTCAGTCCGGTTACCGCGAGGGGCAATCCACCACCTTTGTAGTAGACCAAAAGCAGCAGCTGAATATAGAAGGAAAAATCGGCGATCGAATCAGTATTCTGGTTGATCAGGACAGCGAACGGGATTTCGATTTTGAGAATGCCTTAAAAATTATTTACACCGGAGAGGAAGATGATATTGTCCAAAAAGTCGAAGCCGGTAACGTTGCGCTGTCTCTGCCGGGGACCCAATTCGTCACTTTTTCCGGAAAGAACAACGGTCTGTTTGGTCTAAAAGCTCTCATGAAGTTGGGCGGACTGGATATTACCACCATTGCCAGTGTGGAAAAAGGCAAGAAAGAGAAACTGAGCGTTGACGGCGGTGCCCAGCAAACCAGCAGTTTCATCAAAGATTATGAATACCGGCGCAATCTGTATTTTTTTCTCGATAAAGATTTCCGCAGTACTTTCTATCAGGGGTTTGTCGAGAGCGGCGGGCGATTTACTTATGATTCCAGCCGTATTGTCGCAGACCTTGAGGTATATAAGTCCACTAATGTAGAAACCGCCGGCAGTGTGTATGGCTACGCCCATGTGAACCCCAATGACAAGAACGGCGAATACCAAGACTATATGGAGCAGCGGGTGTTCAAACGATTAGTACTGGACCAGGATTATATTGTCAATCTTAACTTGGGGTTTATTCGCCTTTCGTCCCAGATACAGGAAGATGAAATATTGGCTGTAACATATCGAACCGCTAATTCCGCCGGGGTAACAAAGGTGGAGTATGGCGACTGGGATCGACCTTTATCCGATACTACGGATATCGAGATTAAGCTGATCAAACCGCAACACATGGTCCCCAGTCACCCCTGTTGGGACCTGGAATTTAAAAATATCTACTATCTCGGAACATCCGGCATAAACCCCGATGGATTTGACCTCAGTATTGTCTATATCCATGGTAAAACCCCTGATGAAGAACGCGATCAACAGGATGGCGTCAGTTTCCTGCAAAAATTTGGCCTCGATACAAAGGATAAAAACGGCAATCCCATTCCCGATGACATTATAGACCTGGACAACCCTGCCCTTATCAACCTGCAAATGGGTGAACTCTGGCTGCCCTTCCTGCGCCCCTTTCAATTCAAAGAGAACGATCTGTCGGGAGAACGAAACCCGAACCTCAGTGATTTATACAGTTGTTCGGCAATGTATGACAGCAATCGGACCCGATTTAGTGACATTACCGAAGATTCCCGGTTTAAAATCGTCTATAAATATGAAAACCGTAGTTCAATAATTAACCTCGGGCCTATGGTCATCGACGGCAGCGAATCGGTACACCTGGGTAACGAAACCCTGACCAGGGGCGTTGATTATACGATCGATTATTTCAGCGGTACCATCACCCTGCTACGCCAGGACGCCTTGAATCCCGACGCCAATCTGGATATCAAATATGAACGCAACCAGTTTTTTCAGATGGATAAAAAGACCATTTTAGGCACCCGGGCTCAATATGATTTTGGAGAAAATTCCTTTATCGGCGGCACGGCTCTCTACTTCAGCAAGTCCGTGGTCGACGAAAAAGTCGATGTGGGCTACGAACCGATGCGGAATTTCGTTTGGGACCTGAACGGTCGATTCAATAAAGACCTGCACTTTCTTACCCGGGCGGTAAACTGGCTGCCACTGATAAAAACCGACAAGCTGTCATCCATTACATTTGAAGGAGAGATCGCCAGGGTTAATCCCAATCCCAACACCATTAGCAACGATGATACCGGCGACCCAAACGGCGTCGGGTTTATCGATGATTTTGAAGGTTCCAAACGCATTACGTCACCACCGATTATGCAACGATACTGGGCTCCGGCTGCTACACCTCTTGCTAAACTCGAAGAGCAACGGGGGTTTATGTTTTGGTACAACCCTTATAGTGGCGTGCCGACCAGAAACATCTGGCCTAATAAAGAGGTCAGCACTCAGGCTCAGAACAATACCACAGAAATCCTGGTGATGTCATTAGATCCGGAGTGGTCAATTGCTGTTGCCGACGGAGTCTCTACTCCCGAAGAAGCCTGGGGAGGCATTACCTATCATTTCCCTACCAGCTATTATGATCAATCCAAAACTAAATTTCTTGAAATCTGGGTTCGCGCTAACTCCGGACAATTGCATATTGACCTCGGACAAATCAGCGAAGACATGATCCCCAACGGAAAGCTGGATACCGAAGATAAGGCGGAAGCCGGTTTTACACTCGGAAATGATCTGCTGGACGACGGTGAAGATACCGGGATTGATGGTGTTATTGATCAATATGAGTTTATCGTTAACACTTTCGGAGATACGATTAGAGCCGGCGATAGCCGTCTTATAAATTATAAACGAGATCCAGCTGACCCCCATTCTGATAACTGGAAATGGAGCGAGGGATCCTCTAACTATCGCTACATCAACGGCACCGAAAACAGTAAAAAAGACGCCAGTGGATATATCCCGGACACTGAGGATTTAAACCGGAATTTTGTTGTCGATATACTGAACGATTACTATTCAATCGATTTTCCTTTAGATGAAAACGTTAGCGATGAATATATCGCCGGTCGAACCAAATACGACAACGGCAGCCCCACGGGCTGGAAACTGTATAGAATACCCCTTACGGAATTTAAGAAAGCCCGCAGTGACGGAGAGGTTAACTGGCAAACCATTCAGGCCTGCCGATTATGGTTTGATGGCGTTGCCCGCCAGGACACCTTAATGATCGCCAAAATCGAAATGGTCGGCAATGAATGGGAAGAGCTCGGCGTAGCCGCGGAAGAGGGCGGCGAATATATTAAAAAAGAAGGGGCTTTTGCCGTTTCAGTCATTAACTCGGAAGACAATCCCGACACCTATGAAGCGCCAAAAGGCGTCCAGGGTGAGTATGACCGGATTAACGAAATTCGCATGAAAGAGCAGTCGCTGGTGCTGTGGTTTGACGGTAATGAGGGCATAAAGCCCGGAGAATTTGCCGCCGCCAAGAAAGTATTGTTTGAAGAGGCCAGTTTTATTACCTATAAAAAAATGAAACTGTTTCTTAACGGTCACAACATTCATACACGCACCAAATATTATGCTGCGGGTGAAAAAACCCCTTTGCAATTCTTCGTTCGCTTCGGTCGCGGCGGACAGAGTCCTCAATTTTATGAATATCGCCAGGCAATCTATGCCGGTTGGGACAAACGCAATAATATGAAGATCGACCTGGATTTTATCACCGCTTTAAAGGGCTACAACAGCGAAGAGGAATTCCCGGATAATGAAGAGATGCCCAAAAAATTTAGAATCATCCGGGACAATAACGGTGAAATCATCCAGCGGCGCTATAAAGAAGTAAAAAACGGCGAATACACCGGAGTTGAAATTATTATTCACGGCTCCCCGGCTATTTCTCGTATTCAGCAGATGGAAGTTGGTATAATAAACCAGAAATATACCCTGGCTGACTATGACGAGGTTTCACCGTTGCCCCGCTATGACAATACAGTTTTCGGCGAGATATGGCTGGATGAATTGCGGCTTTCCGATGTTCGCCGGGATGCCGGAGTTGCCTATCGAAGCAAAATGTCATTAGCCGTTGCCGATCTCGCCAAATTTGACCTGGGGATCGACCGCAAAGACGCCGATTTCCATACCGTCGAACAGCGCCCCCGTTTACAACCCACCGGTCTTAATACAACCCGGAATATCACAGCCCGGGGCAGTGTATCTATCGACAAACTAACTCCCGCCAGTTGGGGACTGAATCTGCCGGTTTCCGGGTCCTATTCCAATAGAGTCGGTACGCCAAAGTATATTCCGGGCACCGATATTCTCACCGGCGACAGCCCGCCGGACAGTATCATGAATATCTCCGAATCCTACGGCTTCAATACCTCGTTTAGTAAACGCAGCTCCGATTTCTGGTTAACCAAGTACACCATAGATCAACTGAAAGTTGGTTTTAATGCACAATGGTCAAACAGCTCATCTGTCCAGGACAAACAACGTGAATCCCAAAGCTACAAGGGAAACCTGTCCTACAGGATTCCTTTTGGGCGGGACAATTATATACTTCCTTTCAAATGGATACAGAATGTCCCTGTTATCGGAGACAAATTAGGCGCCTTACACTGGTACTATACGCCCAGTTCCCTGGAATTCAGCATGGATGTCGGGGAAAACAAGTCATTAAAAATCCCGCGTCTTGTAAAAAGTCAGTCCACTGAAACTCACGATCTTGGTCTTAACAGCTCAATCCGGGCCGGCTATAAAGTGTTTGAAAATTTGAATGTGAACTATAATAAAACCATGAAAAACAGCCTACTTGAATTCCAGAATGACAAACTCCGGGCAATTAAAGAACTCAATCCCGGAGAACCGGTAAGCATCACGGAAAGTTATACCGCCGCTTTTTCGCCAAAGATTTTCAGTTGGTTTTCTCCTACAATAAATTACAACGCCGGCTATAACTGGAGCGAGCCTCTCAATAGTAATACAAAAAGTGTTGATCAGATGAGCAACCAGAATCGAATATCCAGTTCTTTCAGTCTCGATCCAAAGTCTATTATTAAATCCTTTTATTCACCGAAATCCGCAAAAATCTCATCCCGTCCAGCCTCCGCCAGGAAGACGGGGCGTCGTAGCGGTCGCAGCACTACCTACAGCCCCGAGACCGAAACGCCGACAACCCCCAAAAAGGAATCAGAAAAAGATGGTAAAGAAATAAAGATTCTGGAATATTTATATAAGGGACTGAATCGAATCGACCCCATTCAGATCAGCTACTCTACCAGCCGCAACAATCGCAACATGGGTCGCGTCGGCACCCCCGGTCTGCTATATCGCATGGGGCTTGCCTCTGACCCCGGTCTTGAAATAATAAGAGATGAGGTTGGTGTAAATATTAACAATGTTGCCTTGAATTCCGATATTTCAATGCGTTCGGGTCTCAAGATTTCCCAAAATATTAAATCGTCCTTCTCGTTTGGTCAAAACAACTCCCGGACAGAATCCCAGGGTCAAAAGAGCCATAATCTCACCCGGGATTATATTACGTTCGATGAAACCGGAAAAAGCGGTCTGCCCTTTCCCAGCTGGACTCTCAACTGGAGTCAGATCGAGAAAATCAGCTTCATGTCTAAAATATTCAAGAAATTATCCCTGGATCACGGTTTCTCAGGCAAAGAGTCTCTTGTTTATCGAAACGGGGAAGAACAAAGTTCTTCATATAAACTGTATTTTTCACCGCTCATCGGTTTATCCATGCAATTTAAGAACGACATCAATTCCTCAATTCGAATGACCCAGGGGAAAACCATTAATAATCAATCCAGCGGAACCAGTATTATTCAGGAAAAAAATATAAACGCTTCGTTAACCTACCAGAAAAAAGGTGGTTTTACGATTCCCCTGCCCTTTATGGAAAACAAGCATCTCGACAACAGTATGAATTTCACCATGAATTTCGATTACAGTTCTTCGATAACCCACGCCAGAAATTCGGTAGATGCAAAATTCGCCGTCCAGGCTGAGAACAAATCCTGGAAAATCGAACCCCGCATTAGTTATTCTTTTACCAAGAAAGTCACCGGTGCATTGTTTTATTCCTATGGTGAGAGTTTTAACGCGCGCACCGGCAAACGAATCACCCGCAACGGCGGCTTTGACGTCAATATAGCCATCAGAGGATAATATGTATAAACATTTTTGTGTAATCGCCCTGTTATTACTGTCAATCTGCAAGTGTGGAGGTCAACATGTTGCCTTTGATGGTGACAAGGCTTATCAATATTTAATTGAACAATGTGATATTGGTTATCGTAATCCGGGATCGCCGGGACATACCGCTGCCATTGGCTATTACCACTCTTTTTTAACGCCTCTGGCTGATACGCTCATTCAGCAATCCTTTGATCAGCCTATACCCCGGGACAGTGTGACATTCACGCTGACGAATATTATTGCCGGGTTCAATCCAACTGCCGGGAATCCGCTGCTGATCGGCGCTCATTGGGACACCCGCCCGCGAGCAGAATATGACCCCGAGCCCTCAAAAAGATCACAGCCAATTCTTGGCGCCAATGACGGCGCCAGCGGCGTCGCGGTACTAATGCATTTAGCCGAGCTATTAGCCCAACACGCACCGCCCCGAACAGTCTATCTGGTTCTGTTTGACGGAGAAGACTACGGTTACCCGGGTTCCCTGGAATATTATTGTATGGGGTCAGAATATTTTGCAAAAAATTTACCGGTTCCCAAACCGGCGGAGGCAATTATCCTTGACATGATCGGCGATAAAGATCTGAACATTCCCATCGAAAGACAATCTTATCAGAGTCATCCGGAATTGGTCAAAAAGATATGGGCAATTGCCCAAAAACGGAATTACACTGAATTTCAAAATCGATTCGGCGACTACATTCATGATGATCATATCATGTTAATTCAGCATGCCGGTATTCCATCCATCGACATTATTGATTTTCATTATCCCAACCGGTATCAAAACTATTGGCATACCAGCATGGATACGCCGGATAAATGCAGCCCCCGCAGTCTCGAAGTCGTGGGGCGGGTGTTACAGGATTACATTTATAGCGTAAAGGGCGTAAAATAGTGAAATTCATTCCCGATCAATGGCTCAAATACCGCTTTCAAAAAGGTAATTACGACCACGAATTGCTAATTACGTTGCTTTATGAAATCAATTGCCTCGGCGTTATCGAGCAGGATGAAAGTTTCGATGCCTTTTTCAATATATCGGATTCAGAAAGGGTTTCAGAAGAGATTCGGAAGATGACATTATCAATTTCTGAGCAATCCATTCATTATGAAAAAGAAATCATCGCCAACGAGGACTGGCACTTGAGCTGGCAAAAGTATTTTAAACCCATCCGGCTGACTCCCAATATCGCCCTATATCCTCATTGGAAGAACTACAAAGGCCCTGAGAAGATTCAGATTGCAATCAAGCCGGGCATGGCTTTTGGAACCGGCACGCACGCAACCACCCAAATGGCATTAAAATTAATGGAAAAACATCTTAAACCGGGGATGTCCATCTTAGACGCCGGTTGCGGGAGCGGAATCCTCACTATTGCGGCATTAAAAATGGGCGCCGGTTATGTTCAGGCCTGGGATATTGATCCGGTGGTCACGGAAAATTTTATGGAACATATGGAACTTAACAATATCCACGACCGTTATACATTAACGATCGATGATGTTACAAAACACCCGGTTTTCAGCGTTGATCTGATCATCAGCAATATTGAAAGGAAACCTAATTTGGCGCTCCTCACTTCTCTTCACCGGCAAGGTTCTGTTCCCCCCACAATTTTTACCGGCATTTTAAAAGAAGAACATGACATGTTTGTGGAGAATGTGCTAAATTACGGCTTGATATTAGACGACGAGATGAAACAAGATGAATGGGTGGCTTTTTTTATCAAATAATATGAAGAAAATATTTTACATAATACCAATTATTTTAATCACTTTCGCGGCCTGCGTTGATGATGGCATCAACGAGTCGGTCTCACCGGATCCTGTGATAGAATCGATAGCGCTAAATTATTCACAACTGAATAAAACCCTGTTTATATCGGCAAAGGTAACCGATCCGCAAGGATGGGAAACAATTGATTCGGTAGGTTTCGATCTATATCGCAAAGATTCAGTTGATTCGGCGGATGAAGAATGGTTCCTTGCCGGACAATTGGTAGACGACGGTCCCCCGCTCGACATTATCAAACGGGACAATGTTTATTCTTATTTAATCGATTCAAATGTTCTTTCCGATAATGAAGGCTTTTTCCGGGTCAGTGTTCAGGCTTTTGATGAAGATGGTCACACAAGCAACATAATCACAGAATCAGCCCTGGTTGCTCCAAATAGCCCGCCGGTACTCTTCCTAATTGATTCACCAAGTAATTATGAAAAAGGTGATACGGTCATCTTTAGGGTACGCGCTACAGACCCTCAGGGCATAAATGATATTAGTTCAGTTTATTTTAGTGTTCTCCAGCCAAATGGTAAATATAAAGGTAATTGGGAATTAGTTGACAACGGATTACCTTTTAATACAAATCTATGGACATTGCAATATTTCGGTGATGAAATTGCTCATGACGGCATTTATACTAACACAATCATCATCGATAAAGATAATGAACTGCAAGGTAAATACACCTTTTATTTTATTGCTCGGGATATTCATGGTAGTCAGAGTGACACAACGGAAAAAATAATTACCGTTCCCGGCGTCCATCTGATCGCGCCCAATTCCGCAGATACTCTACATTCAGATAAAACTTATAGAATTCAGTGGGAAAGCGCCTATATCAGTACTCTTAGGATAGAATATACAACGAACGCCGGCGCAACTTTGCCCGATTATTCGGAGATTGCAACAGTTAGCGCCTCGACCGGCTATTATGACTGGCAAGTGCCGCAAGATTCTTCGTCCAGTCACTGCAAAATAAAAATCTATGATCCCAATAAACCAACACGATCAGACGTCAGTGACGCCGAATTTACGATTTTACCATGATTAAACGATTATTATCTCTATTGCTCATTATGTTCTCTTTTACTGTGGCTTTTGGTCAGGCGTTCAGACTATCCAGACCTACTATTGATGATCCTGAAAATGTTTATGAAGGTCTCGCCAGCAACGGCGTCACCCAGATTGTTCCTCAGGGTGATTCACTGACCTGGTTTGGCACCGGCGGTGGGCTTAGCAAAACAGCCGATTTCGGGCAGACATTTACCAGCTATTACCGGGGTGATTTTAATATGCCCAGGGGTGGGATTTCCGCTATTGCGGTGCTTGATTCTATCATCTGGATCGCCGGTGTTTTTGATTCCAGCACCGTTGTTGGTTCACAGCAAACCGGCGCCGGGCTGGCTTACTCCAAAGATTATGGCGAAACCTGGACCTATATACCCCAACCAATCGACGGTAAAGATGACGATACTCAACTCTGGGATGGCGACACGGTTTCTTTTCTACCTATATTAACACCGGTCAACAATACCACATGGGATATTTCCTTAAACAGAATTGATGACGATTCGATTTATGTTTACATAACCAGCTGGGCGGGCGGAATCCGCCGCAGCCAGGATTTTGGCATTACCTGGGAACGTATACCGCTTCCCCGAGATAAAGACGATCTGTTGCCCTGCGGAACAACGATTGACTTTGAAATCAATCCCCGGGATCCGGCCCAGCAGGGGAATCATAACCATAAGGGCTTCAGCGTTCTGGCATACGGCGACACGGTTTGGGTCGGCACTGCGAACGGTGTCAATTTCGGTATCGTTGAATCCGGTGACTGCATTCGCTGGCGTCATTATAATGCTCAGAATTCAAATCTTGCCGGCAATTTCATAATTGCATTGGGCAGACAACTCTGGCAGGGCGAAGAAACCATCTGGGTAGCCGCCTTGACTGCCGAAGGCGCCGGAGAAACACGAGCCGCCTGTAAAACCAGTGACGGAGGACTGACATGGTCCCGAACCCTGGTTGGAGAACGAATCTACAGCTTCGGTTTTCAGGATTCAATCGTCTACGCCTGCACCGAAAAAGGTCTTTTCAAATCTATCGACGGAGAAAATTGGGCGCTGTATAATCCCGTGGTAGATGTAAACAAAAATGCTTATATATTTTCCCAGGATGTTTATGCCGCCTACGTAGATTCCCGTGAAGATACAACTTATTTATGGCTGGGAACCTCCGACGGTATTGCCAAAACCGTTAACGACGGTCTGCTCTGGACCGTTTACCGAAAATCATTGTCCACCTCCACACCGAACCAGCCTTCTATTTATGCTTATCCCAATCCCTTCGCTCCATCCTTTCATAATGTTCTTAATGGCGACGGTCACGTCAGAATTCAATACTATCTCGATGAACCGGCTCAGATTCAATTACAGGTATATGATTTTGCCATGGGGCTGGTTTATAAAGGCGAACCACGTCAAGTTTTATACCTCGGAGACAACAGTGAAACCTGGAACGGTCGGAGCAGCGCCGGAGATCTCGTCGCCAACGGCGTATATTTTTGTAAATTAACCCAAAAGATTAACGGTCGGGAGAAATCCTACTGGACAAAACTGATCGTAATAAAGTAAATGCGAATGAAAAACTCTGTTTTTATCCTGTTTATTCTTTCCCTCGGCATCGCTTTCGGAGCCACCGGAGATAATGGTGGATATGCCGGTTCCTTTATGCGCATGGGTTTAGGCGCCCGGGCTTTGGGAATGGGCAATGCCGGAGTTGCGGACTGTGAAAATGGATTCGCCGCCTATTATAATCCGGCCGGTTTGCCCTATTTATCCGACAGACATCTCTCTACAACATACTATTTTCTCAGCTTTGATCGCCAACTCCATTACGTTGGATTTGCATTGCCAATCAAGCCCACAGCCGGATTATCCGTTGCCTGGATGCATGCCGGCGTAACCGATATTCAGGGACGCACCTTTTCCGGTGAGCCCGATGAAGTCTATAACACCGGTGAAGATGCTATTATCCTGTCCTTTGCCAACGCATTTCACCGTCGCTTCGCCATCGGTCTTAATTTTAAAATACTCAATTATAAAATGCTGGATCTGAACGGCAGCGGTCTCGGCTTTGATATCGGTGTTATGCTCCGCCCTATCGATCGAATCATTATCGGTGTTCAGCTGAAAGATATCGGCGCCGGATACAACTGGAATACTCAGGATCTGTTCGATGACAGGGGGGGCAACTATACAGACTCTTTTCCGCAAATATTAAAGATCGGCATTGCTTATAAAAATAATCGGACGTTCACTTTCGCCGGCGATGTAGAAATTTCCGACAAAAAAGATTATAGCGTTCACTTTGGCGGCGAATATCTTTTCAATGATATTGTATATCTGCGGATGGGTATGGACAACATTCATCCCACCTTCGGCGCTGGATTGGCGTATGGTTTTATTGCAAATATTAACACTCAGATTGACTACAGTGTTCTGTTGGGACTGGTAGGCGAAGGCACTACTCACGTTTTTTCCTGGGAATTTAAATTTTAGGTAAGTGTTATGAATAAAATTAAATATTTATGCTTCGGTTTATTACTTCTTTTTCAATCTGCCAGTGGAGAGTTTATTTCTACGGGCATGTCGTTCCTTAAAGTGCCGTCTTCCGGCCGGTCGGCAGCCACAATGACGGTTTTTTCGCAATTGGGAAATTCACCACTGTCCATTTTTGAAAATCCGGTGGGGATTGCCACAGATCAAACCATGGTATCGCTATCTCATCATATCTGGATCGCCGATGTCAGTATAGACGCCCTGGCAATATCGGTTCCCTTAAAAAGATCATCGCTTGGCATCGGTCTTAATTATGTCCGGATACCCGGAATTGAAATTCGCGATCTGCCTGACGATGATCCCGCCGCGAAGGTTGAACCGCAATATATCGCCGTAGCTGCGGGATACAGCTGGTCTCCCTGGAAACAGCTGCAAGTCGGAGCAACGGTTAAATATTTGTATGAACATCTCTATACTTATAGCGGCAAAGGGCTCGCCTTTGATATTGCCGGACGCCGGCAATTTCCCGGCTTACTTGATCTTACTATTGCCCTGCAAAATGTGGGGTTTAGCGGTGGCAACAACAGCCCATTGCCCACAATACTAACAATCGGTCTCGTTCGACCGGAAATATTCACAAATGACACCTTTAATGGCGCCTTTGGCATAAACCTCGGCTCAATTTTGGCTACCAGCGATTTTAAGATACAGACCGGAATTCAAGTGTCTTGCCGGAAATTACTTATTTTACGTGGTGGGTTTGAAAGAGTCGGATCGGTAAACCGCGAATCTCTCGGTTTTGGTATCCGCCTTGACCGGTTTAGCATTGATTATGCATTTTTATTCATGCCGGAAGGTTTTAATCACCCGCACTTAATTACGCTCTCCTATTTACCCTGAAGATTATAATATAGATTAATTCCGAGACTTGACTTAAGACTGTCATATCAAACAACCCAAACCGATCTCGGCAGGGCTTGAGTTAAGGCGGATCACTTATCGCCTCTATATGTCCGTAACATGGCACTAACATTTATCGGTGATAATAAAAAGGGGCGGTAAAAAAACGCCCCCTTTTATATTTTATTTAGGATTAAAGCATTTAAAT
>DPVY01000012.1 GCA_003527965.1 Fidelibacterota bacterium | reverse complement strand
CTTTTTACAGGTGCATCAAACAAGGACTTCCAAAAATTCCTTATGGGCCATGAATGTATCGTTGTCATTAAAACAAAAGATGGCAAAAGAGGCAAACGATTCATCTTTAAAGACGGCACGTTTTCATCGGACACTGTACTGGATGAGTATGATGCGACGATGATCTGGAGTAACGCAACGGCGGGGTTTAAAGGTCTTAAGGCTGGAGAAGACGGAATCCAGGAGGCACTCCATAACCATCTTGTCAGCATTGACGGCGAGATACATTCTTTTACCTGGTTTGGCGCCGCTATTACTTTTGTCATGACATAGAATCATTCAACGGTGCGCGCATTTTTTTGCGCTGCCTGAAGAAAATTAACGAATCGTTATGATGCAGATCCATCGCTAACATCAGAGGTAAGGGGGGAATATGAGTTACTGGTCACATGAATATTTGCTGAGAAACTGGGGTGGCCCCATGGTACAGGCCGAGTTTTTAAAAGAAGTCCAGAGGCCTTTCTTTGTCCCGCGAGTATTTTCCGGGCTCAATCTTTTTCTTGATGAGGCCGGCCTTATACCCGACGCGGTCGATTTGGTGGCTAAAGAGTGCAAAACCAAAAAGGCTTTTCTTGTAACCGACGAGTACGCGGTCCGCTTTGCCCCGAAGGTTATGGGTCCCTATGAAAAAAGGCATGGCATTAAATTCGAAATATGGGCCAAGGCCCAGCCTGACGCTCCGATTGATACCGTACAGGAATGTGCCCAAAAGATGAGAGAGTTCGGCCCCGACCTGATCTTTGCTGTCGGCGGCGGCTCATCGATTGATACCGCCAAGGGCGCGTGGCTTCTCTATGAACATCCCGACGCCAATATTGAAATCTTGAGTCCGCTTGTGCCCCTGAATTTACGGAATAAGGCCAAGCTGGTTGCCATCCCGACAACAAGCGGGACCGGTTCCGAGGTTACGGGCGTTGCCGTGATCTCGTTTCCCGATGGCGTGAAGCTCGGCACGGGCGGCGCATTGCCGGAATTCGTTCCCGACTTTGCCCTGCTTGATCCGACATTTACTGTTGGAATGCCGCCGGAGCTCACCGCAGGAACAGGCGGCGACGCATTGGCCCATGCCGTCGATGGTTTTATGGCCCCCAGGGCGGATGAATTGAATCAGGCGATTGCCCTTAAGGTCATTAAAATGGTCTTCGAATGGCTGCCCAAGGCATACAAAGACGGCAGTGACCTCATGCCCAGGATCAAGATGCAGCAGGCGGCAATGATGGCGGGAATTCCCCTCTCCAACGCCGGTTCCGGAATTTCGCACGCCCTTGGGCATACAATCGGCGGCCTCTATCACATTCATCACGGGGCCATGGTCCTGTTGTTCCTCCCCTACGAACTTCAGGTCTATTCAAAGGCAACAGACCGGCACCTTGAAATATGCGATATGCTGGGCATCCGGGACAACAGCTCTGATGCGCAAAGTCTCTCCAACCTCATCGAAAAAATCCGCGGCCTGATGTCTGAGGTGAAGCTCCCTGTGAGCCTTAAAGATGCCGGTGTTTCCAAGAGTGATTTTGAAGGGCACCTTGATTTCATCCTTGAGCAGACACCGACAGATCCGGCCTTTTATTTCGGATGGTTCGATCTGACACGGGAACAGTTGATGGACGTGTTTTCATGCGCCTATGAAGGTACATTGCTGGATATGAATTCAGAGATATGGAGGTAACCCCATGAAAGGATATTTTGGTAAATTCCTGAAGATAGATCTGACAAATAAAACAATAGAAGAGGAAAAAATTAATCCTGAATGGCAGAGAAAGTTTTTAGGCGGACGCGGTTTGGCGGCAAGGTTTTATTATGATGAGATTGGTAATGATATTAAGCCATTATCTTCTGATAATAAATTAATATTTTTTACCGGACCATTGACTGGTACAACAGGACCAGCTACCACAAAAATTGGATTGGCTACAAAATCTCCTGAAACCCGGCAATATTTATGTTCAAATGGTGGAGGGTTTTTTGGCCCGCATCTTAAGAAAAGTGGGTATGATGGACTTATTATTGAAGGAAAAGCGAATACACCTGTTTATATTTTGATCGAGGACAATCAAATAAAAATTGAAAAAGGAGGAAACCTTTGGGGTAAAACCACCAAAGAAGTTAATAAAAAACTGAAAGAAAAAGTAGGAAGAGAAGATCAGGTTCTTTCATGTGGTCCAGCAGCTGAGAATAGAGTTAGGTTATCATGTATTCAAATTGGTGAAAGAAGCATTGGGCGTGGTGGTGCAGGAGCTGTTATGGCTTCAAAAAATTTAAAAGCTATAGCCGTAAAAGGAACTGGTGAAATAGCTGTAAGCGAACCTAATAAATTTAAAGAAGTTGTAAAAGATGCTATTTCTTTTGTGCGTGGAAGCAAAGCAAATCATACTAAATATGGCACCGCTCAATATACCGCTATTATGAACGAACTTGGTTGTTATCCGACACGCAATTTCCAAACAGGAGTATTTGATGGGATTGAAACTATAACAGCAGAATATATGAAAGAAAACTTTTTTGTAAAAAACCAGGCCTGTTTTCGATGTCCGGTAGCCTGTTCCCAGTTATGTGAAGTTAAAGAAGGCAATTTTAAAGGAGCAAAATCAGATCCAGAATATGAGACTATAGGTACTTTGGGAGCTGTTTGTGGGGTTAGTGATTTTGCAGCTATTATCAAAGCAAATGAAATTTGTGACGAGCTAGGTATAGATACTATGTCTGTTGGGGTTATTATTGGTTTTGCAATGGAGTTATTTGAAAGAGGGTATATTACTAAGAAAGATACTGGTGGACTTGAGCTTAAGTTTGGCAATGGAGTAGCTATGGTAAATATGGTTGAGAAAATAGCGAAAAGAGAAGATATTGGAGATTTATTAGCAGAAGGTATGTTAGGCTTGGCTGAAAAAATGCCGAAAATGCAAAAATATATGATGCATGTAAAAGGTTTACCCTTAGCAGCTTATGATCCAAGGGGTTTCTATGGCAACGCATTGACTTATGGAACTTCGAGTCGAGGGGCTTGTCATAATGTTGGGGGTTGGAGTATTCGAGATGAACTTTTATCAGGTGAATATGATCGTTTTGCTGTTGAAGGAAAGGGGAAATTGATAAAATCTATTCAGGATACCCGAGGTTATATAGATTCACTGGGTATTTGTACCGTAGTTAGAAGCGGATACGGTTTTACGGATAAACCCCAAGGCAAAGTCTTAGAATATTTAACCGGTTATGATTTTACTCCAGAACTTA
>DPVY01000040.1:2003-4733 GCA_003527965.1 Fidelibacterota bacterium | reverse complement strand
ATTCATCAACTCGGCAAACCCCTGGATCTCTACAATGAGCCTGCAGACCGATTCGTGGCGGGGTTCATCGGCAGCCCGGCAATGAATTTCATTTCCATGAAAATTAAAGCAGGCGCCCTGATCGCCGACAACGGTTCCTTGAATATTCCCATTCCCGAAAAACATACCGCTTCTTTAAAACCTTATAATAATAAGAACATTATCGTTGGCATTCGACCGGAAGATTTAGCAATTACGCCGAAGGTTGATGATGCTGCAATGATCGAACTCAGGGTAGATATTTTCGAACCGATGGGCAATGAAACACTGCTTTATCTAAGCAGTGGTGACACAGCTTTTACCTGCAGAAGTACGGAATTCAGACCAGAGACCCTTGTTTCCGAAACCATGAAAATTTATCCGGACATGACTAAAATCCGGTATTTTGATCCCGATACTGGAAAAGTGATTAAAGTAATCTAATTGGGTATTTCCACCGATGCCAATTTCAGAATCATAGAACCGAAACGCGCCTCGCTGGATATCATGACGGGCAGTCTTTTCTCATCGGTGCTAAGATGAATGGTCACCAGGTTTTTATTTTTGAATAAGCTGCCCTTTTCTGCAAAAGGCGTCAGCACAAAGCATTCAATCATACCGGCGGGAACCCGGATTTTTTCAATCTTTTCGACTTTGATCTTGAACGGGCGCTGCGAATCGTTGTCAAAATAGTTCAAATCGATGATATCACCCAGGGAAAAATCAATCGTGCGGACATAATAGAACAGCGAGAGACCGTCGTGAATCATTCCGTCGATAGACACCGTATCGTAATTGGAGACGGCCCTTAAATTGTCATAATCGAACAGCACCGAGTACTTTTTTCGATAGCGCCCCTCGCGCAGGGATTTACTGAATTTACGGGAGTAGATACCTTCGATATCGACCCAGGACTCCATGTAATCACGAACTTTGAAAATTCGGTCGAAAAAAGCGCCGGATTCCGTCCTCGATTTAATGTGATAAACAGGCTTTTTATTAATCGTATCGATACCGGCTACTTCAAAACACGATTCCCCACCTCGCAACAAATTGAAGGATACCGAATAGATTAGTCGTTCTCCGACGCTAAAAGGTAATGATGACTGAGCTTTCAGAATATTAAACAGTAAAAAGAGTGCTAAAATCGCCGTCAAAACAGATTTCCGCCCGCCTATTTCGCACCGCACTAATTTATTTCTTCCCATTAATTTTTTTCAACTTCTATAATTTGCGGCGCACCTGCGTCTTCAGGATGGCTCTTTTCAGGGCTTTAAAATTCCGGTCAAACTGTTCCGGCTCATATTGCCTGAGAAAATATAGCCATCTACAATTTTCATGGGAATTTTCGAGATTGCAAGAGCACAATCCCATTTTGGAGATATCATACATTTTTTCGGCAATGGTGATCCGGGACTTGCGCCGTAAACGATTCAAATCCACCAAATAAATCTCACAATTGTCGTTCTTCACTAGAAAATTACCCGGCGTTAAATCACGATGAATCATCCCGGCTTGATGCATTTTGCAGACCATTTCGGCCATTTTTCTTAAAATGAGATTCTTTTGCTCAGCCTCAACGATTTCGTTCTGCAGGATTCGCCGGACCTTTTGGTTTGGTCCGATATATTCCGTTATCAGTAAATTCGATTTGATAAAGCCCCGGCTGCGGGCGGTAAAAACCGCAATCGGTTTGGGAACCGGCACGCCCGCCTCGAGCAACCGCCACGAGGCGTCCCAGGTTTTCTGAGCCCGGGATCGCATAAAAGGACTCATAATAACGGAAATAGTATTACGCCAACCAAAGCATTTTACAACTACTTTCCGGAAGCGGTTATCAATTTCAATCTCCATAAGCGCAACTATATTGGGATGATGCTTATAGACTTCTGTGGCTTTTTCCACTACCCAGCCCTTATTTGTTAACCCCTCAAATTGATAACTACTGAGAGAGGGTCCGGTATAAGAAGATTTTTGCATATCTTAGCCCCAATAATTAAACATTTTCCGAACCTTGTATTTTCTAAATAAATTCAATGGCTTCCTTTTTACGGTGGTATGAATATCAGACGATAAAATCGCTTCGGTTGCCTTAAGAACGCGGGCTGCATTTTCATGATCGGAATAAGGTTGAATTTCCCGGAGCACCCGTTGTCTGTTATGGGAAAATTCTTTAGGATCGGCTATTGATCTGTCCACGGCATTTCTTAATTGATCTATATTGCCAATATTGATTCCCTTCTCCAATCTAACGCCGGCATCAATCGTAATCACCGGTTTGTCCAGCAGCATGAATTCATATACAATCGAAGATGTATCGGAGATCAGCACATCCGCCGCATGAAGCAAGGGAATATTATCGGAATGCTCCCAAACTCTGATATTGTCTGATTCTAATTGTTTAAACCGCCGTTTATCTTCCCTGTCCATAAGATCATGAAATTTGACAATCCAGGTTTCATCGTCACGAATCACCGCCGGCAACAGGGGAAATAATTTATCCGAAGATTTGAATTTCGGGCTGAAAGTGGGAGCATATAAAATTACTTTTTTATCTGTTTGTAATCCGATTTTATGGAATACATCGTTCCGTTCAAAGGGTTTGAGCAGTAAATCAACTTTTGGCCAGCCTGTTTCCGCAACCTGAAAATATCCGTGCTTTTGGGCAAGCATTCTGAATTTACGGGTAATTAGGGGTCCGCTGGTACAATA
>DPVY01000040.1:0-1626 GCA_003527965.1 Fidelibacterota bacterium | reverse complement strand
CCGTGAAATACCTGAACTTTTAAACCGGGAATTTTATCATGAACAATATTTCCGGGAACGAATACCGCATCAGGCTGAAAGTCAACGGCTTCGGCAAGCGATGAAGTAACCGGATCTTTGAACTGATAAAGCCTTTGCAACTCATCAGGTAAATATATCATAGATTCGCCCCAATTACCCCGGTTTATCTCATCAATCAGCGCCTGGATCACACTGAAAGAGTAGGGTTTGGTAATAAAATGAAGGTAGCGGCGCATAATATTATTTCAACCGTTCTATTAAATCATCGACAATACGTTGACCGGCTTTTCCATCGAGAATCCCCAAAAATTTCTCAGGAAGATCTGCCGTCCGGTTTTTATAGTCACTCTTTTCTTTGATAGCGGTTTTTAATATCACTGGTAGTTGGAACACATTATCAAAGTGATATGCAAAATTGAGCAGTTGCTGAATCTCTGTATCCAGGCGATTTTTCTGAAACTGACGGTAAAATATCCGGTGTTTTTTTCTTAAATGACAGCTGTCGCTGATTACGACGGGTTTCCCGGTTGCCAGAAACTCAAATGCAACCGACGATGCTTCAGTCAGAAGGATATCGGCAGGTTTAAAAAAAGGAATAATCGAATATTTTTCTACCGGCAGTAAGTGAACATGGGAATATTTTCGACTTAATTTCTGAAACAGATCTTTCTGATGTCGGTATTTTTTTAGCAACCATGAAAAATAATGCAATTTAACGACGAGGTTATAATCAGCCGTCAGCTCTCCGATAGATTCCCCTAAAACTTCAATGGAACTGGGATAAAACGTCGGGGCATATAAAATTGTTGCCTTGTTGGGATCGAGATTCAGTTCTGATGAAATTGCCGCCCCGTTTTCCGATTCAAATAAAGGGTCCAGCTTCGGAAAGCCGGTAACGACCAGTTCGGTACTGATGCCCCGCCTTTTTAATTCATCAAATCGGTACGGCCCTTCCACATAACGGACATTGATCCGCGGATTGTAATCGGTATAGTAGCAGGATTTCACACCTATACCGTGATACAGCAGAACCGCGAGTGTATTCGCTGAGCAATATTCATCAGCATGCCCGCTTTTGCCAAAAACAGTAACATCAAAATTGCGGGCTAAAATCTCTTTTTGCCGCGCCTTCTCACTCTTCGCATCGATAAAGGTTCCGGGAATTGCGGCAACAGCCTGTTTGATTAATTGATGGTCGATTCTGCCTTTGTCGATAACCGCGGAAAAATAGAGATCAAACCGGTCCCTTTTTTCCATTTCCCGGATTACCGGTAAAAACTGGGGCAGATAGTAAAGATGGTGAAGATTATATAGCACACTTATCTTATTCAAAGGTACTCAAAAAATTAATTAATTTTCATCCATCGCTTTAATTCGGGGATATATTTTTTTCCGGGCCTTTTCGAGATCTTCGGGAAAATCTATTTCAATCACGGGAATATCACTGATATCCTCGTAATAGATATCGTGCATATCAAGAATTTTATCGATACCTTTTTCGAAGAAAGCTGTTTTTTCACCACTATCGATGACCGACTTTAATCCATCGATAAAATCGGCGGTGATTTCGCCGGCGAATTTCGCTACCCCGACAAATTCGCCGAG
>DPVY01000215.1 GCA_003527965.1 Fidelibacterota bacterium | reverse complement strand
CATCATTAGTTAGCAGTAACACACCGGTAGTATTTTTATCCAGCCGACCTACGGGTTTAACAAAAATATTCCGGCGAATTAGCATACCGACATTATCACGATTTTTTTCATCGTTTAAGGTCGTCGTCAAGCCCTTGGGTTTATTCATAACGATATATGTATGCTTCTGTGGGGACACCTTTTCATCATCCAGCCTGACAACATCTTTATCATCAACAGTAACAAATAAATCCGTAATGGTTTTTCCATTCACCGACACCCGTTCATCCAGAATAAGCTGTTCGCATTTACGCCTTGAGGCAACCCCGCAAAGTGATAAATACCTATTGAGGCGCATCTCAGTCATTGTTAATTTCACTAATTTCTACATTCATCACTTCTTCAATCTCTTTCAATTTCGGAAGATCATGGAGGGAATTCAAACCGAAATATTTTAGAAAATGAGATGTTGTTCCATAAAGTAAAGGCCTGCCGGGTCCCTCCTGCCGCCCTATTGTTTCAATCAGATTTTTCTCTAAAAGAGTTTTTAGATAAGTACTGACACCTCGAATCGCATCTATTTCACTGCGCGTAATCGGTTGTTTATATGCAACAATTGACAAGGTTTCCAAAGCAGGTTTGGACAGTTTCACATTTCCTCTGTTCTGATACAATCTCCTTATCCAGGGCTCGTATTCCTCACGCGTCATTATCCGGTATCCCTGCGCCACTTTTTGTACCCAGATAGGCATTTTTTCCCGTTCATAATAGGCATTTATCTCTTCGATTATTTCCTCGAGGGCAACACTGTCTTCAAGACAAAGTTCTGCCTGGGACTGAGTCAGCGGTTCCTGCGCCGAGAAAAGTAAAGCTTCAACGATTCTATGCGTCTGCGATAACATCAACATCCTTCGTTTGAATTCTGGTTAAATATATGTCTCCAAAGACCGTTTTTTGTGAAACTTTAATTTCTGCTGATTTGGTCATTTCCAGGATTGCCAGAAAGGTAACAACAACTTCAATCCTGTTTTTCAATGTCTTTGCAATTTCGGCAAATCTTAGCCGTTTCCTGCTTTCAAACATTGTGCGCAGAACCTGAGACTGCCGGTTAATATTTATTTTATATGTCTCAATCTCATAATATTTAGGTTTTGGCAGGGAATCTAATAAATTTTTAAATGAAATGCCCAAATCAATAAGATTAACATCTGACAAAAAGATTCCCGGATCAAGATAGCTATCCTCCGACGACGTAATCACAGGATAATATTTTAGTTGTTTCTCTTCGAAAGCACGAAAAATTGAACTGGCTTCCTGATATTTTTGATATTCGACCAACATTTGAACAAGCTCCGTGCGGGGATCTTCGATCTCTTCTTCGTTTTCAACACTTTCCCGGGGAAGCAGCATCTGAACCTTTATTCTCATTAACAACGATGCCATCAGGATAAATTCTCCGGCGAGATGCAGGTTCATCTGTTTCATCATTTCAAGATATTGGAGATATTCCTGAGTAATGTACGAAATGGGAATATCGTATATATTTATCTCGTCCCTTTTTATGAAAAAGAGCAGTAGATCCAGAGGCCCTTCGAATACGTCTAGTTTTACATTGTAACTCATGAATTAGCCCAACGACATCGCCCGGCGAACCTCCTGCATGGTTTCATTAGCAACTTTTCCGGCTCTTTTTTCTCCGTCTCTGATAATATCCAACACCTCATCAACATTTTCCGCATAGTATCTGCGCTTCTCTCTAAATGGCGCAATATATTCCGAAATCACGGCGGCGCATTTCATTTTACAATCGACACACCCCAAAGCGCCGGATGTACAACCGGCATAAATATCGTCTGTTTCTCCGGAATTAAATTTTTGATGATAAGTAAAGACCAGGCAAACTTCCGGACGTCCGGGATCGCCTCGGCGTAGTTTTTGCGGATCGGTAATTGCCTGACGTATTTTTTTCTTAATCACATCTTCTTCATCGGATAGTAAAATTGTATTCCCAACGGACTTGCTCATTTTATTACCGTCCAGACCGGGTAATCGTGCAAAACTTGTTAATTTTGCTTTCGGAATGGGGAAAACTTCACCATAAATCGAGTTGAATTTGCGAGCCAGTTCGCGGGTAATTTCAATATGAGGGGCCTGGTCTTCACCTACCGGAACCAGAGTTCCTTTATATAGCAAAATATCAGCCGCCTGTAAGACCGGATAGCCGAGATGTCCATAGATAATAGTATCGATATTAAGATCTTTTACCTGTTCCTTTAAGGTCGGATTTCGTTCCAACCGCGCCTTGGTAATAAGCATCGAAAATATCAGGTGCAGCTCGGCATGCTCTTTTATCTGGCTCTGCCGGAAAATCGGACTTTTATCAGGATCAATGCCTACGGACAACCAGTCGCTAACCATTTCCAGCGTATTCTGTAAGATCATACTGGTATCAAGGTTTGTCGTCAAGGCATGATAATCGGCAATTAAATGAAAATTTTCAAACTTACTCTGCAACTCAACCCAATTTTCAAGTGCGCCCACAAAATTTCCCAGATGCATTTTACCCGTTGGGCGCATCCCGCTTAAAATTCGGTCTTTATACTTTTTT
>DPVY01000341.1 GCA_003527965.1 Fidelibacterota bacterium | reverse complement strand
TACTGAATATTTACTAGTCACCATGACCGCTATGATAGTATAGGCATGTGTTACCAGCAACTCTGTTCATATCCTCAAGATTTGAAAAAATGTTACTTTGTGTGGCGTAATTATTAGTAATTAGAGTTACTGTGTGGAATCCTTGATCAAGCAATCTATCTCTCATATCAACTGCATTGGCAACAGAACAACTTAAATCTGATATATAGGAATTATTATAGTGATCAATACCAACACAAACCGCTTCAAAAGTACCTGCAAAAGTAACATTGATAGTAATGATGATACATAATAGTTTTTTCATTTTTCACCTCATTTGTTTTAAGATTGTTTGTTTATTTCCCAAAATATAGTAAATAATTTCCCTCTTATTTATCATAATGTTGTTCTAAGTAATGTACAGCCATAAGAGGGATAAATTGTAAAGTACTTCTTATTTTATTAACCGATATAAGAGTTTCCATTCTGTAGACCTTGGATAGTAGCAATCGAGTTGACTTTAATAAATTCCTTAGAATCCTAATATAAAACATTTACCTCTCTACTAATCAATAATGGTATATAACTATTTATGGAAACATCATTTAAAGGATTATCGGATAAAATTACTAGATCGCCTTTTCCAATACCGCTATTATCTACAAGTGGTTTAATATCTGTTATTTTATTATCTGCTAAATCTAAGAAATTAATTTCTGGTAAATTTGATAAAGGAGTAATGTCTTCAATCAGATTATTCGAAAGATAGAAACGTTCGCATTTTAATAATTCAGATAAAATAGAAATATCGCTAATATTATTTAATCTAATATTCAATATTTTGAGATTCATCAATGATTTTAATGAATTTATTTCAGGAACAGAGCATTTTGCCAGCCATAACACTTCTAAGTTCGTCAAGCCTGATAGTGATGTTATTTCAGAAAGATTAGCTCCATAAAAATATAAATCAGTTAAATTGATTAAATTTTGCATGGGGGCTATATTTTCTATTGGATTAGATAGCAAAAACAAACATTCAAGTTCAGTTAAATTCTCCAATCCCTTTGTATCGCTAATGTTGTTATTTATTAATTCCAAATGTTTCATTTTATATAAATTTTCAAAAGGAGTTAAATCAGAAATATAATTATCATTAAGCGCCACCTCTTCAAGATTAGTTAAAGATGAGATCTGATCGATTGTGTAAATGTTCTGCGATAGTAATGCAAGTATTTTTAAATTGACGCATTTTTCCAATCCTTCGAGAGTTGATATCTTATCACGCATAATAGATGCATAATAGAGTGTGTCAAGAGATGAAATAATTTCATCAGTAATTGGAATAGTCGGATTATCCAGCGTAAACCGTACTGCAACATCCAAACAGGGATCTTTAAAAAAGCCGTCTGTCCTGGGTACTACTGTAATTGTCACCGTATCGGAATCACTAATCCCCTCACTGTTATATACAGTTAAAATGAAGTTGAAAACTCCCTCTGTTACAAAACCAACTTGACTTTTTAGAAGTACAAACATTGGAAATTCGTGGGAATTATTTTCATCAGACTTCCACCTAAGTGATTGGTAGTACGGATTTTTCCCAAAATAACTTTCCGAGCCGTCAAGAATTGCATACATGCCAACTTGAACTGTATCATCCTCGCCGGCCCGGGCGATTGGAATATTTGATTCTATTTCATCTGAATCAGGACAACTTATCAGATAAAAAATACAGATAAATAGAAAAAGTACCGGTATATATTTACTTGCTTTCATATTAGTTACTTCCAGACTCTTCAATTACCTTCAAACATCCACCAGTCACTATAAAAATAAAATGATTATTAAAGAACTCTAAAAATACTATCTGTCACACTTATACAATACTATCTTAATTATAATACAAAGGTCTGATTTTGTCAAGTGAAATGTGGTCAGAGCTGTTCAAACGATTTTTTCAGGATTATCCCGTTTTAAAAATTGAATATTTATGTACGCTTGAACCATTTGTCCAATTCTTTTTCGATGACTCGAAAATTATATTGGCATTTATCCTTTATCCTGAATCCAAATCGTCTTAACTTTATACGTTTAAGCCGTGTCGTTAATTTTGTTTTGGAGAATTTTGTGAAAAAAAGCAATCGAACCGCTATTGAAATATCCGGTTTTGTGTTCGTTAGTTTGTTTTTAGCCGGTTGTGCAACGATGTCCGTCCAGAAACCACGCTACGATTATTCCGGTATGGATCGAAAGATAAAAATAATTCACAAAAAAGCCGAAGCCTTTGCCCGGCAATGTGTTCAAAAAGGGGAGCCTGTTCAGATGTCGGCCTGGCTGCGTGTGGATAGTGTCCGGGTGGACAAGCCGAACCGACATGTTCACATTTACTTTAATCGGATATTTGGAGAAATTCCCTATCGACAGGGGAATGTCAAGCAGGTTTACTCGGCGATGAAAAAACAACTGGGCTGGCGTTACAGAAATTATAATCTTACGATTTATTCCAAAGCCTTTCCGGTAGAAGAGCTGGTTCCCAATTATTATCGTGAAAATCAAAACGAGCTGGATCGTTCCCGATTATCGCCAAAGACGGATCGTCCCCTGCCAATTGTCCGGAATATCAGTAAACCGTGGCAGGCAACGCACGGGCTGAATCAGCGTAACATCGCCCTCTGGCACAGCCATGGTTGGTACTATGAAAACAAACTTAACCGCTGGGAATGGCAACGCGCCCGGGTATTTCAGATCGTGGAAGACCTTTTTCCAATGTCCTTCACGGTTCCTTATCTGATTCCAATGCTGGAAAATGCCGGCGCCAATGTCTTTGTCCCGCGTGAACGCGATCTTCAGACCAATGAGGTCATTGTGGATTTTGATTCATCCAGCACGCCCGACAGCTATTTTGAAATTCAACGGAACGATAGCATTATATTTTGTTCAGGCTCCGATTCGTCGGGGTTTGCAATTGGCGATCCTCCCTATAAAGCCGGCGTCAATCCTTTTCTGCAGGGTGCATATCGGTATATCGCATCGGATACGGCTGCTACGGCTGAAATTCATTTTATACCTGAAATACCCGTTGCCGGCAATTATGCAGTGACTATTGCCTATAAGTCGCTGGATAACAGTATCGATGACGCTTATTATACAGTGTATCATGCGGGCGGCAAAACAGAGTTTCTGGTCAATCAGCAGATCGGTGGCGGGACCTGGATCTATCTGGGTACATTTAATTTCAAAGCCGGGAAAAATCCGGGTGCCGGTAAAGTTGTTCTGACTAATCGGAGCAAGCAGCCGGGAAAAATTGTTACTGCCGATGCGGTTCGTTTCGGCGGCGGAATGGGCAATATTTCCAGGGGAGGACAGATCAGCAGACGTCCTCGATATGCCGAAGCAGCCAGATACTATTTACAATACGCCGGTATGCCCGACACACTGGTGTTTAGCTTCAACGGCGATTCCGTCGATTATAATGATGATTATCAATGCCGCGGAGAGTGGGTGAATTACCTCAAGGGCGCTCCTTACGGTCCCAATAAAAACCGGGACGAAAAGGGGCTGGGTATTCCGGTTGATCTGAGCTTCGCCTTTCATACCGATGCCGGCAGAAGCCGTAACGGAAGGGTGATTGGTACGCTTTCAATTTACAATACCGACGGCGCCGATACTACACTGAAGTTCCCTGACGGGCAATCGCGTCTGGCGAACCGTGATCTGGCGGATATTCTACAGACCCAGATCGTTGAAGATATTCAGGCGAAATACGATCCGCTCTGGAACCGACGGGCGCTTTGGGATCGGGGCTACAGCGAAGCCTGGCGTCCTAATATGCCCGCGGTTTTATTGGAATTGTTGTCCCATCATAATTTTCTGGATATGAAATTCGGGAACGATCCCCGCTTCCGTTTTGACGCCAGCCGCTCAATTTATAAAGCCTTTTTACGGTTTTTGGCAGTCCAGCATCAAACCGATTATGTTGTGCAGCCGTTGCCGGTAAGTCATTTTCGGGCGGAATTTGTAGACGGAAAAAACGTGAGATTACGCTGGAAACCGGTGCATGATCCGCTAGAGCTGACCGCCATGCCGGATAAATACATCCTTTATATCCGGTTGGAAGACGAAGATTTTGATAATGGGAAATTGGTAAATAGTAATAATGTTTACCTGCGCAATATTCGCCCGGGAGTCATTTATAGTTTTAAAGTAACTGCCGTGAATGCCGGCGGTGAGAGTTTTCCGTCGGAAATTTTATCGGTATGTTACCAGGATAGCAGTACAAAACCGGTGCTGATTATCAATGGGTTTGACCGAATTGCGCCGCCGGCGACAATTGAAACCGATAAGTATCTGGGATTTGCCAATTTCTGGGATCAGGGCGTCCCCGATGGCTATGATCTGACTTACGTCGGAGATCAGTATGATTTACTGGCGGATTCACCCTGGCTGGATGACGACTCGCCGGGACACGGCGCCAGTAATGCCGATTACGAGTGTACGGTTATTGCGGGAAACACCCATGATTTTGTTTATAATCACGGAAAGTCGATCCGATCTGCGGGATACAGCTTTGTATCCGTCAGTGATGAAGCCGTAATGGACGGCGCTGTGGATCTGGCAAAATATGATATTGTAGATATTATTATGGGAGAAGAGAAACTGACCGACGGACCCAAGCCGTTCCTGGAAAAACAGTTTGAGGTTTTTCCCGTTTCACTACAGGAATCACTTAAAACATATTGTCAATCAGGCGGCAGTATATTTATTTCGGGGGCATACATCGGAACGGATCCCTTTGTTAATGTTCAGGACGATTCTGCGTCTATCCGGTTTGTAATGGATAATCTGAAATACAAATGGCGGACTGACCATGCGGTCAAAACCGGGGGCGTTTATTCGGTTGATTCACTATTTATGCCGTTTGGGAATTCGTTTGAATTTAACACACAGCTAAACCCGAGGCTGTATGCTGCGGAATCGCCGGACGCGATCGAACCGGTGGATTCAACAGCTATAACAATCCTACGATACAGGGAAAACAATACCAGCGCGGCTGTCGGCTTTAAAGGAGATTATCGCGTAGTTGCTTTTGGATTCCCTTTTGAAACCATCCCGGATCAGGGGAAAAGGGACGAAGTGATGCGGGCGGTGTTGAATTATTTAAAGCTGCGATGATACTGATATTTCGTCCATACCGGAGTAATAGAGTGTTGGAGTACTCCGGCATCTCTCAAGCGAATAATGCTGGTTTTAAGGGGATAGCTATTGACGAATATTGTGACATAACCCATCTCCTCTTTTGATTTGATCCCATCCCGATGGATTCAATTCCCCGTCCATTGGGCCGTTTCGATTATTCAAACTCATCTAAGGTACCCCGCGTTGATTGCGGCGGGGCTGTTCATTTAATCTTTATTCAATCCAATGATTATATGTCGGGTTCCAAATTACCGGAGATTGTTCTTCTTTTTCCGATATACAAATAGGCAGAAGAAACTTCTCCAATTTCTCCACGATTTCCGAAAAAGATAAATGACAAGCAATTTTATTACGATTCAAAAATGCTTTCCATTGCACATTCTTTGACTCGTCCAATTTATAATCAGCGCTAAAAACAATTTTATAGTCTCCGAGAAGTGTTGAACGATTTTTAAAGGTCGTAAATATTGCGGCTTTCAGCTGCTGATAATTGAATTCGGAATTATTCGAAATATACCAGATATCATAAAAATCTTTCATTCGACTATTAAGAAG
>DPVY01000271.1 GCA_003527965.1 Fidelibacterota bacterium | reverse complement strand
ACTTTTTACGAAACCATCAAATTTCTTTCTAAACCTTTTTTTGGCTCCGGTCTGTCCGGGTTAGGCATCAGACCATCGATTCATCAAAGTGTATTTCTATCGACTTTCGGTAGGTTTTCATTTTTCTAAGTTTTACACCAGCCTGATTAAACATAATTCTGGAAGCCTTTTCGGCATCGGTATCTTTATATTTATCCGACAGGTATACAACCTCTTTAATACCGGCCTGGATAATCGCTTTAGCACACTCATTACAGGGAAACAAGGCTACATAAACAGTACAACCATTCAAGTCCCGGGAAATGCTGTTCAGAATGGCGTTCAGTTCGGCGTGACAGATATATGGATATTTGGTCTCCAAAAAGGAACCTTCTCTGTTCCAGGGCAGATCTTCATCGGAACAACCAGTAGGAAATCCGTTATATCCTACGCCCACAATCTTTTTCTGTTGATTAACTATACACGCGCCAACCTGAGTATTGGGATCTTTACTCCGTTGAGCCGAAAGCAGCGCAACGCCCATAAAATAATCATCCCAATTGATGTAGTCCTGTCTTTTCACAATTTTTTCCACTATTCACTCCTGTAAAGTACGGAGAAATTTACATACTCAAATTCGGAAATACCACTATTGTATTATCAGGAATGTTGCAAGTAAGTGAATAATCTCGACAATTCTTAATTTATTTAAGAAATACCCCCAAATATTTGTTGCAATAACTAAATTATTTACGTTATATTACCACTTGAATGAATATAAATAAAGGAAAGAGGTTTACATGTTTGCTGCGATTGAGGAAGTGACCAAATATATTCGTCAAAACGATATTTGTTTCATTGATCTGAAATATACCAATCTGATTGGCGGACTTCATCATATCACGATCCCCGGTCACCAATTTAGTTCAAAATTAATGGAAGAAGGCGTAGGATTTGATTCATCCTCGACGCCGGGATTTAAGACCCTTGAAGCTGGTGATATGGTTTTGATACCGGACATTCAAACCGGTTTTATAGATCCCTTTCATGAATACCCGACGCTGAGTTTTTTATGCAATATAGCCGAAGCGGATACAAAGCAACGCTTCCATCGAGACCCCCGATATATTGCTACTCTTGCCGAAGAATATCTAATATCAACGGGTATTGCGACGGAAAGTAAATGGGGACCGGAATTCGAATATTATATCTTTGACAATGTCGATTACCGTAACGATCCCTTTTATTCCTATTTTAAAATCAATTCCAACGAGGCTCAGTGGAGCAATTATTTCGATGAAGGTAAACAAGATGGCTATCAGCTTTTTAATCATCGCGGATATCATGCAACGCCACCTTATGACGAGCTATATAATGTCCGGTCCGAAACGGTTAAAGTCATGGAAAATTGTGGAATCCCCGTAAGATACCATCATCATGAAGTCGGCAGTTCCGGTCAGGTTGAGATCGAAGTATTGCTCGGAAATTTAACCCGTATGGCAGACGTTACGATTCTTACTAAATATATCGCCAAAATGGTTGCCAGGAAATATGGCAAAACCGCGACCTTCATGCCAAAACCGCTGCATGACGAACCGGGCAGCGGGATGCACTTTCACCAGCATCTATTTAAAGATGGAAAGCCGCTCTTTTATGACTCAAAGGGCTACGGAGGATTGAGCCAGCTGGCTCAATCTTATATTACCGGCATTTTAAAACATGCCCCGGCAATTACCGCCCTGACGAATCCTTCGACCAATTCCTACAAACGCCTGATTCCCGGCTTCGAGGCGCCTGTGGCGCTCTTTTTCAGTTTAGGAAATCGTAGTTCCGCTATACGCATTCCCAAGTACGCAATCAGTCCGGAATCAAAACGAATTGAATATCGTCCGCCCGACGCCACCTGCAATCCGTATCTTGCCATGTCGGCTATGCTGCTTGCCGGAATCGACGGAATCCGGAATAAATTAAAGATTGCAGATGAGGGATTCGGCCCCTTTGATATAAATCTATTCGATCCGCAAAATGAAAATGTACGGAATTCAATAAAATCGTTGCCAACTTCTCTTGAATCGGCGCTTGATCATCTGCAACAGGATTATAAATTTCTCCTTAATGGAAATGTCTTTCAGAAAGATATTTTCGAGAGCTGGATCAACTATAAAATAACGAACGAAATCCTGGAAAACCGTAACCGACCGACACCGTATGAATATTTGCTTTATTATGGCGTTTAAGGCTATATTCGGACGATATTGAACAACGTATAAGAGACTTACTATTGGTTTCTCCATTATGATGAATGTGAGCTGCAAATTTTATTTAAACCCCTTTTTCGCGAAGTCAAATGATCTTCGCAGAGTCGGTTTTCTTCGTGAACAACTCATTCCCAAGCCCCAGGCTAAACAACTCATTCCCAAGTCCCAGCTTGGGAATGAAAATGTTAACGAAATTTTAACACTAAAAAGAGGTTATCATGAAACAATTAATTGGTGTACTTATGGTATTTTTAACACTTAATTTTTTTAGCAATAACGTTCTCTCCCAGACCCGCGAACGGTCTGAGATTGCAGATCAGTTTAAATGGGATCTAACGGATCTTTACGCTTCCGAGGAAGCTTATCAACAAGCCAAAACCGAAACTGTAAAGAAATTCGACGGCATTTTAAATTACAAAGGCAAATTGACGAAATCCCCGACAATGCTCCTTGAAGGGCTTGACTACTATTACGGGATTTACAAGGAAATGTTACGACTATCCAGTTATGCCGGTAAAAAATCCGATCTCGACACACGGGACTCCAAATATCTTGCCATGCATCAGGAGATGGAACAGCTTTTCACTCAATTCAGCTCAATATCATCCTTTATCGATCCGGAAATCCTGACAATGAATAAGAAAAAGATCGACAAATTCCTTGCCAAAGAGCCAAAATTAAAAGTGTACAGGCACTATCTGTACGATTTACTGCGTAGTAAAGATCACATGTTAAGCGAAAAAGAAGAAAAAATCGTCGCCGAAGCCGGGCTGGTTACCGGTACTGCCGGTTCAATCTATGGTATCTTCAAAAACGCAGACATGCCCTACCCGACAGTTGAATTAAGCAATGGTGAGAAGGTACTTGTCGATCAGGCCGGATATGGCCGGTATCGCGCATCCTCGAACCAAGCAGACCGTAAAATTGTTTTTGAGGCATTTTTCGGAAAATTCAACGACTTTCGCCGTACCTTTGGAACTGAAATAAACGGCAATGTAAAATCTCATATTTTCTACACGAATGTTCGGAATTACAACAGTACGCTCGAAAGAGCCCTGGATGCAAATAATATT
>DPVY01000346.1 GCA_003527965.1 Fidelibacterota bacterium | reverse complement strand
GAAAGATATATGCATTTCTTGGGTACTGGGGTATTCTGTTTCTTGTGCCCATTCTTGCAAAAAAGGATAACGACTTTGCGGTATTTCATGGTAAACAGGGATTAGTACTTTTCGTATTAGAGGTAATTGTCACTATACTGGGCTACATACCTTTTGTTGGCTGGTTTGTGATCTGTCCTTTGGGTTACATCTTTTGTGGGATTATGGCTATTATAGGAATGGTCCAGTCTCTGAATGGCAAATACTGGAAGATGCCGTGGCTTGGAGAATATGCAGAAAAAATAAAGATTTAAGCACGATGCAAAATTCTGAAGGGAGCAGTAGTAGAAACATAAAGTACGGTAAACCAAAAATAAACACATAGGAGAAAGAAATGAAGAAATGGATGATAAAGCTGATAATTGCTGCGGCGATTTTGATAGTAGTGGCAGTTGGAATAAGGTTTGTTGTTAGAAAGGTATTTACAGAAGGGATTAGTGAGATTAGCGAGAAGGTTACAGAGAGTATTGCAAAGAAAGCTACAGAGATAGCAGAGAAAGTTCAGGATGAAGAAGCAGAAGTGGCTACAGAAGCGGAAGCTCCAGCCCAAAAAGTATCTCCGGGGAAGATGAACGATGAGAAATGGGTAGAAATTTTCGCATATTCTCAGTATAGATTGGCTAAATATAGTGAGGAGTCAGAAAATATTAAAACCCCAGACGGGTATACTCGAGCAGCTGAAAAATATACGACAGACATAGAGAATATATATAATAAGTTCGAAGTTACAGAGGAAGAATTCGGTACCTATAGCGAGAAACTTTCAGAAGAAAATATGGAACATTACATAAAACTGATAGAGAGGGCGGGCAATCGAGTCGAAGAATTAGAAAAGGCCGGGTACTAGATAAAACATCGGTGTGGTTTCGTCAAACACTTTTACACCCTGCGTAAGTTGCTTTTGTTTTGTTGTTTTGATAAAGGGAGTGATGAAGTAATGAAGTTGTCCGCAGGATGAATAATTCCGGGAGAAAAACAAAATAAGGAGGAATAAAAATGCAAAATGTTGGCAAAGAAAGGAGGTCGAACGCCATCATTTTATTACATATTAAGTTAATTATATCCGGAATTTTATAATGAATGCGTAAAATGGCTGGATATGATTGAGAAGACGGTGAAATAACAAAAAAAGGAGAAAGATCATGAAAGCAAAAACCGTTTTAAGAAAAATAACATTAATAATGTTATTTATTTGTGTATTAGTACCAATGTTAATTGCACAGGTACCGGATGTTATTGATGCAAAGCAAATGGCAAAAAGGTATCTGAAATATGGTAAAATTGAAGTGACTGAAATCCAGATGGAGAAGCAAAATATTGAAGAAGGTGACGAGTTTGGTACCATCAAATTTACAGGGACTGCTATTTATAAACCTGCAAAAATCGGTAAAAAACCATTTAAAGATTTACAAGGATTACTTGCTATTGACCTTTATGATAAAAATGGAATTAAAGTAAAGAAAGTAGAAATTGGCCCTGATTGTGGTGAAAATAAACAAGCAGAAAATGTTAAATACAAAAAACCTTTTCCTTTTGAAGGTGAATCCAGCTACATACCACTTGAACAATTCAATAAAATAGATTCTTGTAAAGTAAAAGTATGGTGGATTCTTCAATAACAGTTAATGTGAGATGGGTGCGAACCATTTGCCTGGCGTATCATTCTGATGTGCCCATTTGTTTTAACTCATTATCTGTAAAATACGAACCTTGCGGAGGTTTGGAACCTTCGCAAGGTTTTTCCAATTCGACTGAGCCAGAATATAATGGCTTGCCTCTATTTGGCTTGAGCTAAGTCAACTTCCAATAATATATTGTTTTTTTACGATCGATTTATCATATATTTCAACATGATTAGTAGAAACGGATTGAGATGATGACGGGTTATGTTAACTATTTTACGACAACACAAAGAAATTATCGATGAGAGGCGAGCTGTTTAGATTATGAAAAAAGCGTTAGTAATTTTTATTTTTCAATTTATTTTCACAGTAGCTTTTAGCCGGGACAAACCGGCATATGAATTGTTTAATGCAAACGGGGCAAAGATTTCTTACAAGCAAATGATAGAAACTTTAGATAAAACGGATATTATCCTTTTTGGCGAGCTTCACAATAACCCCATTTCCCATTGGCTGCAACTTGAGGTAACGAAAGATCTGAAAGAATCAAATAAATTAATCCTCGGCGCAGAGATGTTTGAAGCCGATAACCAGGCTGAATTAGATTCATTTTTAGCCGGGAAAATTGACGATAAGGCTCTGGATACATTAGCTCGTCTCTGGGCTAATTATAAAACCGACTATGCGCCGCTTGTAGATTTGGCTAAGGATAATTATATAAAATTTGTCGCAACAAACATTCCCCGAAGATATGCCCGTTTGGTGCATAAAGGCGGTTTTGAGTCCCTGGATACTCTTGCTCAAGATGAAAAAATGTGGATTGCGCCTCTTCCGATTGAGTATGATCCCGAACTGCCCGGCTACAAAAAGATGCTGGGAATAATGCATGGAAGCGTGGGCAATAATTTACCCAAAGCTCAGGCAATTAAAGATGCTACAATGGCATATTTCATTTTAAAAAACTACCGGAAGGGTTCTTTATTCATTCACTATAACGGCGCTTATCACTCAGATAATTATGAAGGAATTCTTCACTACCTGAAAAAGAAGGCACCTGATCTCAAATATGCTACCATCACTACCGTTTCTCAAAAGGATGTAAGCAAATTATCGGAAGAGAATAAAAACAGGGCTGATTTTATTATTTGTGTGGTTGCAAATATGACAACGACTTATTGATACAATTTCACTTATAAATTTCCGAAGAGACGGTTCAAACTTTAAATAGATAGTAATTGATGGCGCTGATTATGATAAATACACCCGTATCAAAAAAGAATCAATATAACCGGGCGAAGCGAATTCTTAAACCGGTATTTCTTCCTTTCAATAGATATATTACTTATCATGGCTTGGAAAATATAATCAGGAAAGGACCTAACCTAATCGTCGCCAACCATCCCGGTATTGGTCGGGATATCGCCGGTGTTGTGGCTGCCTATGAGCGACAATTACACTTTTTAGCCGCCCACTATCTGTTTGATGAAGAAGTATTTCTGCAAAAGCATATAAAACCGGCGCTGGGATCTGCTCTTTATAAATTTCTCTTTCCGGTTGCAAAGCGATTTTCCGGGTATTTGACGGGCAAAATGAAAGAACTAGATATGATTCCAATCAATAAAGAATATAACGGTAATCGGGCTATTATCGCCGTTAACATGCGAGCCGCTGTTACCCAGGTAAAAGAGTTTTTATTGAATGGCAGAGCCGTTGTCATTTTTCAGATTACTTATAATATTTTAAGAACAATCGGTCAGAAGAAGATCGTGGATAAGGAACCAAGTAAGTATCACTCCTATATTCCCCGCTTTAATCCCACTTTCGGAAAAATAGCCCTTGAACTGTACCAGGATAACGGATTATTGATCCCCATTACTCCCATCGGCATTTATGGCGCCGAAGGTCTAAATCCTTTCAAGAGAATGATATTAAATATAGGTAAACCGATGGATATTTCCACCTGCCTGGAGGCAAATTTAAAGCAAGACCCGGTAAGTCTATTCACTGCCCGTCTCGAGCGCAGGGTTGCCGACTTGCTTGTTGAAGCAGGACTGCCCGGCACCGGCAATTGAACAATTCCCTGTTGTCCGGGAACTCTCCTTTGATGCAGTGTTAAGAATATCGTTGATCTCTAACACCATGTGGCTGTACAACCAAAACAAAAATAAAATTGCGCTTTTACCACTCTTGCGAATTTTGTCCTCCGGCAGTTCCCACATTCCGAAGTTGAGTTTGTTGAGTTTTATGATGCCCAATTGAGAAAACTGCCTTTCCGTATAGATTCATTCGACTGTGGCAAGTATAGCAAGGCTGAGAATGTTGCCCCAAATGAATCATTCTCTATAAAAATAAACCATTCTTTTCAGTTTAGTATCAAGGAAATAAAGCAGTCTGTGAAAATCAACACTCCGGCAATTGACGGTACTGAACGTTAAGAACTAATTTTACATACAAATATCGAGAACTTGCATTTGGCTTTATTGCATGTAAATTACAGCGTTTTTACAGATATTGATTCCGCGCTTGCATATAATTTGGAGGTTAAATGTCAGAGGTAAACTCTGTTTTACAAAACCTGGATAAGGATAGAAGTAATCTGATTAAGGCGCTTCAGCTGGTTCAGGAAACAGCGGGTTATGTGTCCGACGATACATTAATGCAGATTTCCGAATATTTCTCCGTCGCACCGGTGGAAGTTGAGGGAATTGTCAGTTTCTATGCCCAGTTCAAAAGGGTAAAACCCGGTAAAAATGTGGTTTCCATCTGCGATGGTACGGCATGCCATATTAAGGGTGCCAGCCTGATTTCCAACTGGATATCCGATGAGATTGGCATCAAGGATGGCGAAACGGACCAGGATGGCTTATTCTCCCTCCAAACCGTGGCATGTCTGGGATGCTGCAGCCTAGCGCCGGTTATTAGCGTCAACGGTGAAGTATTTGGCAATCTGGACCGCAAGAAGCTGCTTAGAGTATTACGTCAATATAAAAAGATGGGTTAATATGATTAAAAGGATAAAAATCGGCATGGGCAGCTGCGGTCTCGCCGCCGGAGCAGCGCAGGTATTTGATTTCCTCAACAAAAATATACAGGAAATCGATATCATCGGAGTCGGGTGCATCGGTCATTGCTATGCCGAACC
>DPVY01000204.1:479-2532 GCA_003527965.1 Fidelibacterota bacterium | reverse complement strand
CTATTTTACTTCTACAAATTTAGCAACGATGGTTTTAATGCCGCAGGTACGGAAATGAATCCGTAATTTAGCGTTTTGCCCCATCCCGGTAATATCCAGCACCTTCCCGGGTCCAAATATTTTATGGGATACAGTTGAACCGGGGCGCACAGTTTTGTCTTTTACGCCGGGTGTTTGGAAACTTACTTTATTAGATGATTCCCTGGGTTTGCGATAACGCCTCCGACCGGAGATCACGCCCTCTTTTGCAGAATTTACTTCCATCAACTCGGATGGTATTTCATTTAAAAATATCGAATCCGGCAAATATTGCATTTCTCCGGCGCGGTTTCGCATCTGCGCCGATGATAAGAAGACCTTTTCCATAGCCCGGGTCAAACCTACATAGAATAAGCGTCGTTCTTCTTCTACGGCTTTTTCGGAATTATCGCGGTCTAATGGAAACAAGCCCTGATTTAATCCACAAATAAAAACCACGGGAAATTCCAACCCTTTGGCGCTGTGTAATGTCATCAGCGATACAGTGTTTTTTTCATCTTCCCAGGTATCTATATTTGTTGACAGGGAAACCTTTTCCAGATAGGATTCCAGAGTGGCATTATCTTCGGTGTGACAGAATTCGGAGATATCATTCAATAACTCGTCAATATTTGCCAGACGTTGGATTGATTCCTCGCCACCCATCTCTTTAAAATATGTGCGAACTCCGATCTCATCAATAATAACCCGGGTCCACTCTTCAAAAGCAATTGATCCCCGCAAATCAGCGGTTTGTTTTATCATACCGGAAAAGGATTGCAGCGATTTTTCAGATCGGCTTGAAAGCTCCAAAGCATCAATGTGATTCAAGGCTTCCAACATGGATATCCGTCGTTCAAAGGCAAACTGCTCTACTATACCGAGCGTCTGTTTACCGATTCCCCGGGGCGGGAAGTTGATAATTCGTTTAAGATTAATATCATCTTTGGGATTTGAAAGAACGTTAAAATAAGCCAGAATATCCTTGATCTCCTTACGCTCATAAAATTTTACACCGCCGACAATTGTATAAGGAATGTTATTACGCCGAAGAATCTCTTCCAGGATACGGGTTTGAGCATTTGTCCGATACAGAATTGCAAAATCTTTAAATTTGCGCTTATATTTTATTATCTCCCGTTGAATATAAGCGGCAATTCGGGCGGCTTCATCATAATCGCTATCCGCCTCAATTTTTACGAGAAGATCACCGTCACTCTTCCGAGACCAGAGTTCTTTAGGCGCCCGGTTGATATTATTCGCAACCACTTTCGAGGCTGCTTTCAGGATATTATTTGTAGAACGGTAATTTTGTTCGAGTTTAAATACCTTACATTCCGGATAATTGTCGCTAAAGTTCAGAATATTTTCAATATTTGCACCCCGCCAGCTGTAAATACTCTGATCATCGTCACCCACCACACACAGATTGCGGTGTTTTTTAGCTAAAAGATCGATGATATAAAATTGCGGTTTATTAGTATCCTGGTATTCATCGACTAATATATATTGGTAGATAAAACGATATTTTTCCAATATTTCAGGCACTTGTTTAAAAAGTTCAAGGGGTAATATCAACAGATCGTCAAAATCCACGGCGTTGGAGCGTTTCAGGGCATTCTGATACAATGGATAGAGTTCTTTGACAAGTTGTTCAAGACGGTAACCCTGGCGAGGCTTAAACTCTGCGGGACCGATCATCCAACTTTTCAAGTAAGATATACGGGATAAGATATTCTTCGGTCTATATCCTTCAATATCAATATTTACATCATTGATGATTTTTTTCAGAAGCCGGTTCTGGTCGTCCGCATCATAAATCGTAAATTGTTTTGTATAGCCGAGATATTCGATCTCCTTCCGTAGCATCCGGGCGCAGATAGAATGGAATGTTCCGATATGGATATATTTCGCATTCCGCCCCACAAACTGTTCAACCCGGCTCCGTAATTCCTGGGCGGCTTTGTTGGTAAATGTCACCGCCAGAATATTTTCAGGACGAACCGTCCCCTTATCAATCAGATAAGCAATTTTA
>DPVY01000204.1:0-121 GCA_003527965.1 Fidelibacterota bacterium | reverse complement strand
CCGGCAAATATTAATTGAGCGCCCCCGTTATATTCTACGGCGCTTTTCTGATGTGGGTTTAAATCGTCAAGTGGGTTCAATTGGTATTCTTTCTTTTTGCGTCACGGGCTACTTGTCGCCG
>DPVY01000352.1 GCA_003527965.1 Fidelibacterota bacterium | reverse complement strand
AAAATAGTTGACGTTAATCACGGGGTAAGGTCTTCAAGCCTACTAATTTCTGAAATCCCTCATCATTCTGGAATATCCCGTATGTCTTCTAAATATCATCCTCCGTCAATAAAATTGTAAACTAAGGTACGAATATTAAATTCCTACGTATTTTATCTGTAATATTGTTGTCGAAGTTGGGTTAAGAAGACCAGGTAAAGACATTTCAAAGATATTAGTTTTTACCAACTACTTTTTATTTGTACATTTACAGTGTTGAATTTGATGAAGAATATTAAAATAATTATTATGCGTGAAGAAAAACTGCAATAAAACATAAATCTTTGGAGATAAAAAATATGAAAGTTGTCATAATTATGGGTTCTAAAAGTGACCTTAAATGGTCACAAAGAATTGTGCAGGCTTTAGACGGATTTGAAATTGAAAGCACATTGAGAATTGCTTCAGCGCATAAGGTGCCGTTGAAGTGCTATGACTTAATAAAGGAGTATGAAAAAGAGAATGTTGTCTTCATCACCGTTGCAGGCCGAAGCAATGCCTTAAGCGGGTTTACAGATGCTCAAACTCACTGCCCGGTTATCGCATGTCCTCCTTATAGCGATAAATTTGGCGGAACCGATATATATTCCAGTCTCAGAATGCCGTCTGCAGTAGCGCCGATGGTGGTTTTAGAGCCTGAAAATGCCGCATTAGCGGCGGCTAAGATTTTGGGTTTGACCGATAAGCACATTCAGAAAAAAATTAAAGAATATCAAAACGCAGCGAAAGATGCTTTAGAAAAAGATGATCATGAGGTGCAAAATGGGTAGTGTAAAGGACCTTAAAATTATAAAAGAAGCGACGCCGACAAGCTCGGGGCTGGCAAGATTCATCTACTCGGACAGGTACTCGGTATTTGATTGGGGAGAAATGCCCGATCATGTTGATCACAAAGGAGCGGCTATTGCGCTCCTCGGTGCATATTTTTTTGAAAAGCTTGAAGAAAAAGGGATTTCTACTCACTATGTAGGACTTGTGGAAGATAATACCGCCAAAAAGCTTGATGAGATTAAGAGGCCGACCAATACTATGGAAATTAAATTGCTACAGGTTATAAAGCCTGAGCTTAAGGGCAATCAATACAGTTATTCGGAATATCAGCATGCAAAGAGCAATTATTTGATCCCTCTTGAAGTGATTTACAGAAATGTCTTGCCGCCGGGGAGTAGTGTTTTTCGGCGTCTGAAAAACGAGGAGATAAAGCCGAAAGATTTAGGGTTGGATAAAGAGCCTTTTCCCAATCAGAAGCTGGATACGCCTATTCTGGATGTTTCGACCAAGTTAGAGATAACGGACAGATATATAACATGGGAAGAAGCCCGGCAAATTTCCGGGTTGAGTGATAATGAAATTCTTGAACTAAAAAGTCTTACCAGTAGAATTAATACTCTTATAAGCGCGGAATTTTCAAAATTAGGTCTGGCAAATGAAGACGGAAAGATAGAAGTCGGATTTGATACGGAACGTCGTCTGATGCTGGTTGATGTCCTTGGCACCCTGGATGAGTGCAGATTTACTTACGACGGAATTCCTGTCAGCAAAGAAATAGCGCGGATATACTATCGCAATACGGAATGGTATAAAGCGGTCGAAGAAGCAAAGAAAAAAGACCGGCAGCAATGGAAACAAATATGCAGATTAAGTCCGGAACCGCTGCCGCCCCGATTGAAACGGTTAATTTCACAGATTTATTGTGCCTGTACAAATGAGATTACAGAAAATGAATGGTTCAAAGATATGCCTTCATTGAATGAGATATTAAAAGAAATTAAAGGATTATTCAATCAGGATATAGGCATTGGCGGAACATAAAGAAACAATTATACCCGGATATAGTAGAGTAAATCATGAAAAGAGTATTTATTGCCGCCACCGGCAGAAATATTGGTAAAACATCCATCTCTATAGGAATAATAAATTATCTTCTTAAAAGAGGGTATAAGGTTGGCTATATGAAGCCAATTTCACAAAGATATGCAGAAGTTGGCGAGCGAAAAATTGCCGAAGATGCGATCCTTATGAAGAAAATCTTTTCCCTCAGGGGTAATCTTTCCGATATGAGTCCTTTTGTTATTGAACACGAGGATACAACCAAATATCTAATGGGTAAGAAAAAATTACCCGCAAATAAAATATTGAAGGCATGCCGAAATATTGAGAAAGAAAACGATGTAATGGTTATCGAAGGCACCGGTCATGCCGGGATCGGTTCGGTATTTGACCTGTCAAATGCGCAGGTGGCTAAATTATTAAACGCGCCTATAATCATTGTAGATGTCGGAGGTATTGGAAGTACAATTGATAGGATAAAACTTAACGAATCACTGTTTTTATCACAGGGATGCAAGGTATTAGGGATTATTATAAATAAAGTTATAAAAGAAAAATACGATGGAGTCAGTGAACTTCTGAAAAGATGGGGCGACCAAAATGGATTGCAGATGTTTTGTGCCATTCCCCGGGAAGTAATTTTACCGGCGCCGACATTAGCCGTTGTGAAAAGGGAGTTGAAATTAAATATGTTATTTGACGGCAAATTTAATAACTCCTCCAAATGGAACAGACAAATTGAAAAGACAGTAGTGGCTACGACGGAGGCAGATGTCTTGGGAGATAGTGTATCAAACCTGAATAATAATGTATTAATCATTACATCATGCGATCGAACCGATGTAATCTTAGCGTCGCTTATGCTTTATCAGAGCGGAAGTCATAACATTATTGGATTGGTTCTTTCGGGCAACCCGCCCCCTAAAACAATAATGGATTTTATAGGTAAAACCGGACTGCCCGTCTTTATATCCGAACAGGATGTTTATACTTTAGCTCTATCGATACATAATTTAGCGGTAAAGATTACTCCCGAAGACAAGATAAAAATTGATGTGCTTATTAACCTGTTCATGGAATATGGGGCGCTTGAATCATTTCACGAGGCTATATTTGGTTCTTCGGAAATGAAACTATATTGGAAGGATAAAGTTAAACTGCAAATTTTAAAACTTAAAAACATATTTACATCTAAGAAACAATGAAACTACATAAAGTTACATCGCAGTCTATAAAAGAAGCCGCACTCATTATTCAGAATGGCGGTTTAGTGGCGTTTCCCACAGAGACTGTCTATGGATTGGGGGCGGACGCCCTTAACCCATTGGCGGTAGCAAGGGTTTTTGAGGTAAAGGAGAGACCCAATTTTGATCCGCTAATTGTGCATATAAGCTCTCTGGCGGACATTGAGCGGCTCTGTTTGAAAATAGATAAGATGGCCAGAACACTTATGAAACATTTTTGGCCGGGACCGCTTACATTAGTGCTTCCGAAATCATCGTTAGTGCCCGATATTGTAACCGCCGGGCTTCCAACCGTTGCCGTGAGAATGCCATCTCATCCCGTAGCTTCAGAGCTTATTAAAGCAGCGGGAACGCCTGTCGCCGCTCCCAGCGCCAATTTATTTAGTCGTTTAAGCCCGACGACCGCGAAGCATGTAAAGGAGCAGTTGGGAGATAAAATTGATCTCATCCTTGATGGCGGACGTAGTCCGATCGGGGTAGAATCCACAGTAATCTTATTGGCTTCGGGGAAGGCGCATCTCCTCAGACCCGGCGGACTTAGTCTTGAGGATATTGAAAATGTGATAGGCGCTGTGAAAATTCAAATTCCTAAATCTCTAAGTCCATTATCTCCCGGACAGCTGCCGCGGCACTATTCACCGCGAACTCCTATCCGCTTTCTTCCGCCCGGCAAGATTGAATTTGAGAAGGGCAAGAAGGTGGGATTGCTTGCATTTACTCCCTTAAAGGCGAAAATGCCCTGCGAGGTTGTGGAGATTCTTTCCCCTGAAGGAGATATTGTAGAAGCAGCTGCCAATTTGTTCCCCTGTCTGCACAGATTGGATAAAGCCGGTCTGGATATTATTTATGCAGAATCGGTTCCGAAAATTGGACTTGGAAGAGCCATCATGGACAGGCTTTATAAAGCAGTGGGAGATAGCAGAAGCGAGTAACAAACTTGTAAATTGATATCGATAAATATTGATGGTTTTTACGAAACCATCAAAGAGTCCACTTAAAAAAGGTCGTAAAAGCAACTAATTGGATGTCATCCTGAGTTCATCGAAGGGAGACATCCTCTAAGCATACTTCGATAACATCCCGATAAATCGGAATTACTCAGAATGTACTGTGTTAAA
>DPVY01000259.1 GCA_003527965.1 Fidelibacterota bacterium | reverse complement strand
CGATATTGAGCAGTTTTATATTTCCAACGAAAAGGGTGAGGCGCTGGAACCTATTATCCGGGCGATTGAAAAAGCCGCTGATCGCGGTGTGGAAGTTCGAATCATTGCGGAAGAGAAGATGTCAAAAACCTATCCGGAGACCCTGGAGCGCTTTAGTAAACACAAAAATATTCAAGTTCGATTAATAGATGTATTCGGCTCAAAAGGCGGTGTTCAGCATAGTAAATATTTTATCGTTGACCGCCGGCAAGTGTTCATCGGCAGCCAGAATTTCGACTGGCGGGCGCTGGATCATATTCACGAGATCGGAATAAGAATTAAGCATGACATTTATGCTGAGAAAATGACGAAAATTTTTGAATTGGACTGGGAGCAATGCAATGCAAAACGAATGTTGCCTCAAAATCCTTCACTAGAGATTGAATGGATGACGGTCAAAGAAAATGAACGGGAACCGGTACAATTTTTCGCGACCGCCAGTCCCGATGGGAATATTCCTTCAGGTTTTATGCTTGATTTACCAGCGATCATTTAATTAATTAATAATGCCCGAAAAAGAGTTTATATACAGTTGCTATCCTATTCGCCTTCCGTTCGGGGAGGGGGGCATTTTGCTGAATTGGATGATGCGCTGAGAAAATCTGCCGCACGCGGTGTGGATGTTCGTCTGCTCTGCTCTGACTGGTGTCAAAAACGTTATGAAATGCCCTATTTGAAAAAATTAGTAGCATTAGCTAACCTTGATGTGAAATTGAGCACAATACCTGAATGGTCAGGGGCTTATATTTCATTTTCAAGAGTAGAGCATTGCAAAATGATGATTATTGATGATTCATTAAGCTGGATAGGGTCGAGCAACTGGAAACGGGATTATTTTTATGATTCCCGGAATATTGCCGTTGTGATACGAAATACCCGAATTAACACGATGCTGTCACAGATTTTTCTTAAAAGCTGGGACGGACCTTATTCGTGGAAGGTTGATCCAAAACGGGAATACAAACCAAAATATTTTGGTGAAAAGAATTGATTTTTTATTTGGAAGACATCATTTTATGGTATAATATGTCAAACGATACCGATAAAACCGAAAATCAACAGGGAGAATGATATGAAACGATATGGAATCTTATTAATAGGACTGCTGGCGATCCTTTTCATGTTTTGTGAACCGACGACCTCGGTGGATAACGATATAAATGATAGTGATACAACTGCGCCTGCAATTCCAACCGGCTTAGTGAAGGATTTATACGGTTCAATTGAAGATACAATAAAAATTGTCTGGGACGAAAATTCGGAATCTGATTTCAGTAATTTTAAAGTGTACAGGGCATCGGGGATGGATTCCTTACCGCTGTATGAACTTATTACGGAAACATATTATACGAGTCATACCGATGTGGGAATGAGCTATGATACAACCTATTATTATCGAATATCGGCTATTGATAAGAATAATAATGAAAGTGAAAGATGCGGGGCGTTAGCCTGTCTGGCTGAAAATATATATGATCCCGCCACACCCGTTGGTCTTACAGCTTATGGATACAATATACCTGAAATTGCTGCTCCACATATAAAATTATCATGGTCTGCCAACGTAGAATCGGATTTCAGCCATTACAGAATTTATCGAGACATTGATCCTTCATTCCCGGCTAGTGAAGATTACTTACTTTCGAAAAATACTGAATTAAGTTATACGGATTACGATGTAACGATTGGTGAAACGAAATATTATCGTATCACAGCAGTTGATAAAGGATTAAAAGAGAGTAATCTTACTAGAGATAAAAGCGATGCTCCATTGCCACAACCCGTTTTAGTTTATCCCGATAGTTCCGGGACATCGTATACTAAGAATCCGGCATTTCAATGGGAACGGATCAATGGTGCCAGCCGTTACAAAGTCATTCTGCAAAAGACATATTCCGGTGATCAGGAGTGGGTTGGCGAAATTGAACAGCAAAGTACTGATATTATCACTCTCGAAGGAGTACCGGAATTAAATGCTGAAATAGAATATTTTTGGAAAGTGACTGTATATTCATCCGATAACACGGTTGAAAATACACATAGTAGAACGTGGGGTTTCAAAACACCGTTATAAATTAAGATAACCGGATTTATTATTCAACTGCCGGGTTACTGTAATCCGGCAGTTTTTTGCGAGAATAGTATGCGATATAACAGTGTAGAGACGTTAAATACAATGTCTAGACAATATAGGGCTTTTAATTCAGATAATTTCATTACTTATTTTAATAAATAAAAAGGCTTGACATTTCCAATTTATAGAATTAAAGTTGTTATGTGTTAAGGGGTGGAAGCGCTGAGTGAATAACCGCCCGGTTTTCAATTCAGCGGGTTTTTTAAAAAGTCTTGAGATATTTCATAAAAAAACTGCTTAGGTAGAAATTTTATGCAAGATAAAACAGCCCCTGACGGCAATGAACTGACAGTACATCTGGTCCGCTTGCGCAAGTCGGATCACGGAACGGAAGGAATCCCTGTTTCTGGGATAATGTATTCTATTGGAAATTCTGGATACCAGAGGGAAAATAACAAATATCAAATCACAAACCTCAAACAAAATTACAAATTCCCGAAACCAAATCTCATATGGCACAAATATAGGAGTCTCTGGTGAGACAATGACCAAAATTTATCGGGAGGGCGTGATGAGTGAAAATAGAACTAATCCAATTTCCACATTCTATCAGGAACCTTTTGAAACGATGCGGCAAGAGTTGCCGGATAAGTTATGCCGTATCTATCGAAAATTGTACAGTTTAAAAAATTTAGTTGTTACAAAAAATAGGCACAATTGCCTAAATCATCATTTAGGAGGAATCATTATGAAATCTTTATTAATCAGTTTTTATCTGCTCGTTTTTGTATGTGTCTTAAATGCACAGAACAATTCCGCATTTTTTGACGGCAGCCAGGACCGAATTCGCGTTACCGATGCAAGTCCGGTTAATCCCAACGCAAATCCTTCTGCATATCAAATCACCGGGAAAGCAATTACAGTAGAAGCATGGATTTATCCGATGAGCCTGCCAAAAAATTCTGATGCCGGTATTATTGTAAGCCGCCCTTACTGGTCTATTGAACCGTGGCAGGCATTTGAATTGCGTATTGATAATTATTGGAGTGAGAATGATGATCCAAGAATTGAATGGATCATCTCTGATGGGAATGTTCCCGGTAACTGGGGCGTAACGTTAGACCCAAACCCACCTGTCGTTGGCGGATGGACACACATTGCCGGAACCTATGACGGTTCGAAATTAAGGTTATACATCAATGGAAATCTTGTTGATGAATCGGATTATACCGCAAATATCGGAACCGGTACTACGGGATTTTATATCGGCGGATTAGCATGGGAATATTTTAACGGATTGATCGACGAAGTGAGACTGTGGAATGTTGTCCGAACGCAAAGCGAAATTCAATCAACCATGAATGGAACTTTAGCGGGAACCGAATCGGGCTTGAATGGGTATTGGCCGATGGACAGCATGTACGAAACTAGCAGTGGAATATTGGCTGCAGTCGATAAAACTTCGAACCATAATGATTTAGCCGTTCAATATGATGCGAAGTTGGTTCCGTTCCCCCAAGGTTCTACAGTGCAGATTGCGCCAACATATGTACGCGGTTCAAACGACTATGCGTTAACCGGAGAATTGTTTAGTGCAAAATTGTATATCGATGGATGGCCCGTTCCAAGCATATCGGTAACACAAAAACCATCGGGGATGATCGTCGTCGGAGATTCATTGTTCTGGACTCCTCAAGAAAATCAATTTGGATGGTTTCCGGTTGCTGTAACCGTCTCGAATAGCAGCGGCACCATTGTTGATACGGCATACGTTTTTTCTGATGTAATTCGATCTGCTCAAAACCAGGTATGTGTGGATGTCACTCATCGTGGTAAATTAGGCGCGCTTGGCATGTATGAAAAAGGAATTCTCTATAAATCAGAAAACGGTCTTTTTGCAGGTGATTTTAGTTTGGTTGATCGCGACAACGCAAAATTTGCCGGCGGGCTCTATAGTAGCGGATCAACAAGTTTCAACCCGATAGAAGGATTCACTACCGTCCCAAGTCGGTTTTCAGGGTTTACAGCATTTAAAACATCTTTCACAGATGAATGGGAAATGAACCGCATCGGTGTACGCGTGTTTCAAACTGTTCATAGCAGTACGACTACAGGAGATGACAAATATGCCATCTTAGAATATAGTGTTGTAAATGAATCCGGGGCTCCAATCGGAGATTTGTTTGCACAATTGACGACAGACTTTGATATTGGTACTCCTGGAAATAACTTGGGTGAATATGATTCGTTGCTGCAAATGACCTGTTCGTATGAACCAGGCGGGGCGGATAATCCATATTTTTATGGATTTTCGCTGTTAAATCAAACCGTCAGTGGAGTATCTATATTTATAAACGGCACCGATCATTTATATGTGCGAACAGTAGAACCATGCAATGCAATAATGCCAAATCCGACAACACCAGGTGATTATCGGAATCAGATTAGTACAGGACCGTTTAATCTAGCACAAGGAGAAACATTGACTGTTGCATTTGCGGTGTTTGCAGGAGATAGTCTAAACGATATCAAAAATTCTGCGGTGCGTGCAAAACAAATATACAACTATGAAGTTAATTCAATTGCTTCCATAAAAATCGATTCGCTGACTGCTTATCCGCTTGATACTGTAAATGTACCGGTTAATTTTAATCTGACATCGGATACATCGGTTAGTTCGGCAGAGTTTAATATCAGTGGATATATCAAAGGACTCGAATATCTTGGAATCGATACAGCCGGCACCCTGACCGGTTCAGCCGGCTGGAGTTATTCGGTTAATGAAATCGGCGATAGTCTCCTGATTTCATGGTTTGCAGGCGCTGAAGATATTACCTCGAGCGGAATCTTCTGTAAACTTAAATTTAGGGTGATTGGAGATGCCTGTTCTTTTATCCCAATAAATATTCAGAGGGCAATTTTTAATACAGGCGATAATTCGGTTGAGATTTCAAATGGCGGAGTATCTATTCTGCCTATTCCAGAATACGGCGATGTGGATGAGAATGGATTAATTCAGGCTTATGATGCCTCTCTGATCCTGAAACATGTAATCGGACTGGATATATTATATTGTCAGGGTTTGGCTAATGCGGATGTTACTGATAATGGGAGCGTTTCGGCTTTAGATGCTTCTGTAATCCTGCAATATGGTGTCGGTTTAATAACAAGTCTGCCTTATGATACTACTGAGTACGGCGATTTAACTGCGAAGGGTGATTTTACAATGACTGAGTCGCAGATGATTACAAACACTAGTATCGAGGTACCGGTTTTCCTGAGTAACGGAAATAACATCTTGTCCTTCGAAGGCTGTATTACCTACGACACACAATATATGGAACTATCAGAAATTAATTGGCCGACTCTCGGCTCTGAGTTTACTGTGATATCCACTGAAACAGATGGACTGTTCCGTTTTGCAGGTGCGGGTTCTTTACCGGACGGCTCTGAAGGCACTTTCATCAGAGCAATATTTACCATAAATGAACCACTTGGAAATAATACGACAGAAGTAGTATTACAATCTTTACGGTTGAATGAGGAAGATGTGAAATCTAACCTGGCAAAAACGACATTATCTGCCGCGGTCGGTATCCAGAGTTCGATAATTCTTCCGACTGAATTTTCTATTAATCAGAATCATCCCAACCCTTTCAATCCGGTGACAAATTTCAAATATGCCATACCACAGAAATCAGATGTCAAATTAAATATATATAATGTTCAGGGGCAAATAATTGAAACGCTAGTCAATCAAACTCAGGAACAGGGAAGTTATAAGGTCACATGGGATGCATCCGGACATTCTGCCGGCGTCTATCTCTACCGCATCACCGCCGGACAATTCACCGATGTGAAGAAATGCATTTTATTGAAATAGATAATACACCTGTCAGGTTTTTCATTGGATAATACCGCCGCCAACACTTACAGTGCGGAGACCTGGAATTTCTTCACACCAGCCTAATAACGCACTGAAAAATAAAATTAGCGGGTATCTTTCTGTTGCAGGAGGATACCCGCTATAATTAGTAGCAGACCGATCAATGTAG
>DPVY01000272.1 GCA_003527965.1 Fidelibacterota bacterium | reverse complement strand
CCGTGTTTTTCACCGGAACCCCAGGTCGATTTTCCCAGGTGCATTTCCCACCAGATGCCGACATATTTCGCCGGTGTGATCCAGGAGGAGTCTTCAATTTTACAGGGCTCATTGAGGTTTAAAATCAGATAGGAAGTGATCAAATCGCCCGGTTTTTCGGCAATTTGGATTGTCCGCCAGGGCGTGAGCAGGGGAGTTGATGCTTTGACTTTCGTACCGTCCGACCAGGGATAGAGATCACAGGTCAGCTTTGTTCCTTCGACTCGCGCCAACGCCATACTGGAATAATCGGTAAGAGCGGCTTCATGAATAGACAAATATAGCCCGTCGGCGGTTTCCATAGTAAAGGGCGTATGCACCGTATCGATTTCGCTGAGCGGGGTATCGTTATACAGAAATTCGTACCGATTGCCCTGGTAGGCGCCGATCCACCAACAGCGGTGGTCTTCAGGAAAGTTAAATTCAGTTAGTTCATCCATGATCTGAAAGTCTTTCAGGCTTTCCTGCTCGGGCAATTCATAGCGGAAACCGATGCCGTCGTCGTAGACCCGGAAGACGATGTCCATGCGCCGGGCTAATTCGGTTTTTTCCTTAAGCTGCACGCGCAACTCGTTGTAATGATTACGGATGTCCTTGACCTCACCCCAGGGCTGAGACCAGGTTTCATCGAACTCACTGATTTGGGTATTGATAATTTCGAAGTTTTTCTCCATCGGTTCGGCGGCTTTAAATCGGAAACCCAGGCGGGAATCGGAAATCACCGGTGCATTTATATATTTGATGCTATAAAAAGGGGCGCCCTTCTTCAATTTGAACGTCACGGAGATTTTTTTATCGGGAGAAGCTTGGTATAAAACTCCCGCCCTTTGATATGAACACATGAATGTATTAGATAAGAAGATTATCAAAATGATAAAATGTGCAGTTCGTTTCATAAGCGTCTCTCTCCTCCGAATTTCCAGTTAATATAAAAGATGTTACCACAAATGTGCAAAACAAAAGCGTCATGGATACAATTTTAGTGCCGCAAATTAGCGAATGCTATATTTACGGAAATTGTTGGTCTGTATTTATTCCTCATTTGAGGAAAACAGTGTGGGGTCTGCCTAAACCTGTGATTTATGCAATAGCGCCGGTCAGGCGTTCAACGATTTTAACCGCTTCGTTGGCATCGCGACCGTAGCCGTGAGCGCCGATGGAATCGGCATATTTTTGAGTTACAGGTGCTCCACCAATGACGACCTTAATCATTTCATTATTTTTAAAATGATTAACCACTTCTTCCATGTAGGTCATTGTTGTCGTCAGCAGAGCGCTGCACATGATGATGCTTGCGCCGGCGGCTACGGCTTCATCATATTTCTCGACACTGCAGTTGGTGCCCAAATCGATGACCTCGTAGCCCACGCCTTTCAGCATAATGGATACCAGGTTTTTACCGATGTCGTGCAGGTCGCCTTTTACGGTGCCCACTGCGATTTTAGCCGGCGACTGGTGATTGTTTTTCGCCAAAATAGGTTCAATGAGATTTAAACCGGTCTGCATAGCGCGGGCAGCAATCAGCATTTCCGGAACGTAAATCTCATTTCTGGAAAAGCGTTCGCCCATTTCGCGCATAGCCGGAATCATGGAATCATCCAGCAATTCATTGACGTTTTTATCCTGTTCAATTGCAGCCTGAAAAATTTCCTGAACCTTGTTGCGGTCGCCTTTTAAAATCGCCTGATACAGTTCTTCATTGCGTGCCATATATTCTCCTGTTTTCTAATTATAAATATAGTAAGGTGAATCGTTTATTATCTGAACTATATTCAAAGATTTCAGTGTTTGCTTGTGCTGTAAACATTTAGTATGCCGATACCCGGTATTCCCGCCCGGTTTCCATAAACGCCTTAATATTCTCCGAGGGCGTATTTTTTGGCAAATCACAACCCGTACTCAAGATGAAATTGGGAAAGCGCTCAACGGTTCCCAATAATTCGTTCACTTCTTCTTTGACTTCAACAGGTGTACCGGTGAGTATTTTACCGACCGGGTTGATATTACCGATGATGACGACATCTTCCGGGACTTCCATGATTGCCTGAGTCAGGTTCATGCCGGAATCTGGTGAATCGAGACTCAATCCGTTGACGCCGCTTTCCGCCATACTTTTTATCAGGTGCATGGTATTGCCGCAAATATGGTAAATAGAGTCTACCCCGTATTCATCGCATAATGCGCTTATCTGTTTGACATAATCTCCTGAAAACTCCCGAAAATGAGCAGAGCCCAGCATTGATGCGCTTGGTTCGAGAATACACACAATTTGAGCGCCTGACTTGATTAATAAGGTTGTGTAATTTTTAATTATTTCAACGCTATATTCAATTAATCTATGAAGTCCTTCCGGGTTTAAAATTATTGATTGAGCCGTTTCCTCGGCGCCAAGAATTAACGCTGCCAGCGTATAAGGTCCTGTAACATAAACGCCTTTTAATATTTCTGAAGAAATGTTGCGTTT